>JANOOV010000045.1:0-7293 GCA_031421535.1 Gammaproteobacteria bacterium | reverse complement strand
GGCGCGCTTGCCGCGCTGGTCCAGCGTCTGGTTCACACCGACGCTGAAGCTGTTGGCAGCCGCGCGCTGCGCATCCAGTTCCAGCTCCGGGTTGTACAGCGGCGCTTGCGCAGCGCGCCCTTGCACCTGCGCCGCATCCGCGTTGGCCTGCACCGCCAGCAGGCGCGGGTGCTCTTGCAACAACTGCGCAACCCAGTCGCGCAACGTCGGCAGTTCATTTCCGGCCATCGCGGAAGCGGGTGCGCCCGCCACTAGCGTAAACACGAGCACGAACCGGCCCGAGGAAATTCGGGATTTCATTTTTTGCAACATGGAGTTTTCTCCAAAAGCCCTACGAATTTTGTGATCACAGCGGTGTGCCGACGCCGAAAAGAATGCGAAACAGGCACAGGCTTGACATTTTGTGCGTCAAGCGCGCCGCGCGGCGGTATTCAAACTGCGGAAGGGTTCAGGCTTTCGGAGGAGTGGTCGGGGGAACGCTTACGACGGAAAAATAAATCGTGGTGGTCGCGGGAGTGGTGGTCGATTCCGGCAGCGAATGCGGTAACGCACCGGAAAGCATGCCAACCAGATGCGCGCTGCCGTGCGCGCAATGATCCGGGTCGGTGGCGACATGATGTGTTTCGCCCGGATCGCAGTCGCCGACCACGCACGCGGCATTGTCGGTGTGATCCGTTCCGGGAAAATGCACGCCGCTCGCCCATGCAAGGTGCATGGCCGTGACAAAAACAATCAACAGGGCGGCAAGGGTACGCGACATGGAAGACTATGTAGCACGCGATGCGCAGGGCGATCAAGATTTTCTTCGGCAAACGTGAAATGCATTGCCGCCGCTTTGCGACGGTGCCGCCGGTTCACCACGCAGTATGTTGTCGACCTCCAAGGAATTTTTGTACGCGATTTCGAGAAAGATTCAATCAACCACGCGATGGTCGAGGCGGTGGCCAAAATCGGCCGGGTGATCGGCATCGGATGTGGTCGAAGTGCCGCCGGACAAAAAATTAGTTTCATCCCTGAAATCCTGAAATGGCGTTGCCGACGCCGTGTTGCGAACCACTCAAAGTCGTCTATAACTAATGTTCCACACATCTGTTTCACAAGGAGAGGAACTCATGGCCCAAATCGACAAAGTATGTTTCGACCGCATTCTGCCCAGCAACCTGTATCGGCCGCCCGCCGGACGGATGTTGACGCTCGCGAAAGGCCCGGCACGCGCCGCCTTCGAGATCGCCAAACTCTGGACCAGCGGAAAGACGCTGCATATCCGCTTCCTCAATGGGACCGCCCAACAGAAGCAGATCGTTAAACAGTTTGCTCCCCAGTGGACCGAACATGCCAACCTGAAATTCGTCTTCGACGATGCACCCACGGCGGAAATCCGCATCGCATTCAACGATGAAGGGGCCTGGTCGTACATCGGGACCGACGCTCTTGGTATTCCTAAAGATCAACCGACCATGAACTTCGGCTGGCAAGACGGCGGCGTCGTGCTACATGAGTTCGGCCATATGCTCGGCATGATTCATGAGCACCAGAATCCGAATGGCAACTCCATTGTGTGGAACGAACCGGCCGTGATCAAGGCGTTAAGCGGCCCGCCGAACAACTGGGATCTGGCCACCATCCGGCACAACATGTTCGATAAATACAACCAGACCCAGATCAACGGCAGCCAGCTCGACCCGGCATCGGTCATGCTGTACAGCTTCCCGGCGGAATGGACGCTGAACGGCTTTCATTCGGCACCGAACGAAGTGCTGTCGCAGATCGATATGGCCTTTGCCAAGAAGGTCTACCCCAAACAGCCAGGCGTCGGCACCGGACCGGTCGAACTCCCGGTTTATGAAGGCGCCCTGGCGGCAAGCATCGGATCACCGGGTGAAGAGGATCTCTACAAGTTCAAGGCGCGGACCCCCGGACGTTACACCATTGAGACCGAAGGCCCGACCGATCTGGTCATGACCCTGTACGGACCAAACAACACCTTGATCGCCCAGGATGACGACAGCGGCGTTGACCGGAATCCGCGCATCGTCAGCCAACTGATCGCGGGCGAATACCTGGTTCAGGTTCGCCATTACAACCGCGCAGGCGGAACCGGAACCTACTCGGTGAAAGTCAGCAAGTCTTAGCGGGCGCACTGATTCCATTTTCGGTCGACCTGGCCTGTGTGGTCATCATGGGCCGAAAACAGCAAATGAATTTCCCCGCCGCAAGCGGCGGGGAATCAGACCCGCAGAGATTCAAATCCCTGCCCTCGAATTGTGCGCGACAGCCTTTGTCGCGCACTGCTTTATTTTAAATCCACCTGAATCGATGCGCTTCACATTCGACGGACACGCTGCAAACCACCCCCCATCGCGCGAGTGCATTGCGCCAGCGCCCATTCTTGATGACCGACCTCGGTGTAAGGAAAGTCGGCGTGCGACGACTACCTCCAGATTGCTCAGTCGGAAGTGCGATCCGCCCGCTCTCGCAGATGAGAGTCGGCGCATTCCTTCTACCACTACTAACTACATCTCGGAGAATTTACATGCACAGAATTAAATCAGTCACCACGCGCAACTTGCTCGTCGTCACGCTCGTGGGAGCCGCTGCGGGTTGTACTTCCATGAAACCCGACGCCATGGCATCCAAATCTGCGATGGCCGACGCGAAGCCGATGGCGGCAATGGCCGCGTCGTCGCCGACCGAGCTCGTGGACGCACTCAACGGCGTGTTCGGCAAGCACAAGGTGCGCGCATCGGGCGCCAAAGGGTTTTGCGTGGCCGGTCAATTCGAGGCGTCGTCCAGTGCCGCCACGATCACGCGCGCGGGCCTGTTCCAGGCCGACAAACGCACGCCGATCATCGGCCGCTTTTCGCTCGGCGGCGGCAGCCCCAAAGCCCCCGACAACGCCAAGAGCGTGCGTGGCATTGCGGTGCGTGCAACCGACGGCAACGAACGCCTGGAATGGGTGTTCGTTTCCGCGCCGCATTTCTTCGCCCAGACACCGGAGCAATTCGTCAATTTCCTGAAAGCGCGGATGCCTGATCCGGCCACCGGGAAAGCGAACCCCGAAACCGTCGCGGCCTTCTCGAAGGCGAACCCCGCCACCACGAAACAGGGCGCCTATCTCAACAGCCAACCAGTTCCGGCAAGCTTCGGCACCGTGCCGTACTGGAGCACCAATGCATTCATCGCGACCAATGCGGGCGGCAAGACACAAGCCTTACGCTGGCGCTTTGAGCCGGTGGCGGGAAGTTTGGGTCTGACCGACGACGAAGCCAAGGCCAAGGGGCCGGACTTCCTGCGTCCCGAACTCACCGAACGTCTGGCCAAGGGTCCGGTCGCGTTCAACGTCATCGCGCAACTCGCGCAGCCTAGCGATCAGCTCACCGACCCCACCGAGCCGTGGCCGATGGATCGCACAGAAGTGAACATGGGTCGCTTGGTGATCGACCGCATCACCGATCAGGTGTGTGACACTGAAACCTTCCTGCCCACCGTGTTGCCCGCCGGGCTCGCCCCAAGCGCCGACCCGGTGTTGAACGCACGCGCTGGCGCCTATGCAGAGTCGCTGGGCCGACGTTTGTCGAACTAATCACGCCGGGGGCTGCGTTGCAGCCCCCGGTCTTCTGAGGTTGTGATGGGTAACGCTGCGGTTAGCGTAAATCCGCAATCACGCCACGAATTGCCGCTTCATTTTCTTCGATGCACAGCGTGAGCTGAAACTGGACGCGCGCGCGGTGCAGGTTTTCACCGGGTGTCCGGGTTTTGAAATACACGTCGCCTTGCAGATGGTCGGTCAGAAAGCGCAGTCCCAGCTCGAACGGGAGCAGGCGGATCGCGTCGTACATAAAGTCAAAATCAGGCGCCGTCAAAAAATCGCGTGCGGCATCGACATAGCCGCGCAGGATCGCGCTGCATAATTCCAGATCAAATTGCGTTGCTGCGGGGTCGTGCGCGAATTCGCCGGTGCGGTTGCAGCACGAGCGCAGGCAGTCGCCGAGGTCGTAGTGAATCAGGCCGGGTTGCACGGTGTCGAGGTCGATCAGGCTTACGACGCGGTCGCTGCGTGCGTCGAACAAAAAATTGTCGAGCTTGGGGTCGCCGTGGGTGGCGCGTAGCGGCAGCAAGCCGGAGTGCTTGGCGTGTTCGAGTGTGGCGGCGAGTGCGCGGCGCGCAGCGACGAATTCGCAGGCGGCGGCAGCGTCGATGCCGCTGGCAGCACGGGTGCCGAGCGTGTCGAAGTGCGCCAGATAGTTTGGCGTGATGTGAAAGCCCGGCAAGGTGGTGTGCAGATGGTCCGTCGATAATTCATTCAGCAGCGCATGAAAGCCGCCGAGCGCGCGGCCGATGTTGTGTGCCTGCGTCGGGTTATCGAGGTGATCAAGCGCGCGGGTGTCGGCGATAAAATGCAATGCGCGCCAATAATTGCCGTCGGCATCGAGCACGAAATCGCGCCCGTCATGCGCACGGTACAGGTTGGGTATTTGCAACGCGGTGTCGGGTTGCGACATTTTCGCTGCCGTGCGCTGCGCATGATCCAGCAGCATGCGCAGGTTTTGCATGATGTGTTGCGGCTGCGGGAATACCTTGGAATTGATGCGTTGCAGTATCGCGTGGCGCGGCGTTGTGGCGCCGACGGTAACGAGATAGGTGTCGTTGATCAGGCCGTGACCGTGGGCACGCACGTTGTGCAACGGCGCGTTGAAGTCAAATTGCCGCGCGATTTCCTGCGCCTGCGTGGACGCACTCATTCCGCCAGTTCCGCCGAAAATATTTTTACGCTTATCCGGCGCATATCCAGGTTCAGGGGCAGCGGGCCGACCCGCGTGGATTCGGTGATCGACGCGCGCGGCTCGAGTACCGCCGACAATGTGAGCGCATCCTGCACGACAATTTGCCCGGCCTTGTCAAACAAGGCGACCGCAATTTTCAGATTCCTGATTTTGACCGGCGAGCGATTTTGTACGCTCACGGCGATGTAATTCCGCGCGTCGCGCGCGGCATCCACGCTGATATATTTTTCCGGATGCTCCGCCAGATCCAGCCGCGCAAGCTGCAGCGTGGCGCGTTTGCTGACGTCGGATTCTGCTTGTGCTGCATGTGTGAAATATTGTTTGGCCAATTCCTTGTCATTGCGTTTGAGCGCCTCGTCACCCAGCGCAAAATAAACAGCGGCGGTGGGCAACAGCGCCATACTTTTTTCCAGATCGGCGCGTGCGTCCGGGTCATGCATTTGTTGCTTGATTAAACCGCGCTGCGAATAAAACCGGGAATAGTCGGGATTGCGCGCAATGGCCAGATCAAAATCCGTGAGTGCCTCAAGCAGACGTTTTTGTTTGATGCGGGTATCGCCGCGCAAGCCATAGAACAGCGCTTCGCGGGGTTCGATTTTCAACGCCGCTTCGGCGGCAGCCAGCGCCGCATCGGTGTTGTTTGCGGCCAGCGCCTTGCTGCCCTCGTCAAACCTGTTGTAGGCCTCGCGGGTTTTTTTTAACAGTGCGATCTGCGCCTGATAAGACTCGGCACCCAGCAACCCCGATGAGGGGAGTGTTTCTGCGCTGGCGTTGCCGGCTTCAACGCGTTCCGGTGACGGCGGATGCGCGGCGAACATACCCTCCAGCCAGGCGGACTTTTCGCCCTTGAACAAACGTACGAACATTTCCTGCAACGTGATGGCCGCACGCGGATCGTAACCGGCGCGCGCCAGCAGGGTGATGCTGTGACGATCCGCCTCCAGCTCGGCGTCGCGGTCGTATTTTTTGCCGATGAGTTGCGCGTCCCGTGCAGCGGCGTCGTGCCGGGCGGCGGCATGTACGATTTCGTGGCCGAGCACGGCGGCCAGTTCCGCTTCGTTGCGCAACTCGATCAACAAGCCGCGGCTCACCGCGATTTTTCCACCCGGCAGCGCCCACGCATTGGGCACGGAATTATTCAGCACGATGAATTCGTAGGGCAGGGCAGGGCGGTCGCTGACCTTGACTAATTTATTTCCGACGCTTCGGACATAATCGCCAAGCTCGGTGTCGATGATCCAATCGCCGCCTTGTGACTGCCGCAACGCGAGGTAGTTCTGCGCGTCGCCTGGTATTTCCTGCCGATCCGATGCTTGCTGTAATTCGGCGGGGTCGGTGGCGGGATGGTGCGCGCAGGCGACGAGGGCTCCCAGTAAAAGTACCGTCGTCAACGCAAGTGCCAACCGGGCGACGGGGAGGGAGATGGGCATGGATATTGACAATGAAGTGAGTGAATCAGGGCGCATAGTATATCTCACTGATTCGAGATGGCTGCGTAACGCGTGTAATTCCAACGTGCAGGATATCCATCGGCACTGCCGTACTATTCTTGTAGTAAAGTGTCGTGCGCGCCGTTAACCTTTAACCTTGACGGCGGAAAGAAATTCGCGAGGATGATAAAAATGCCGGGAAGATGTGCGGGAGAAAGCATTTATGTCAGATAGTCGTCGTACGCCCGGCACCCACAGCGATGAACGGAATTTTTTCCGCATCGACGATGAAGTCTATCTTGAGTTCCGGGTATTGACCGAAACACCGCGCGATAAAAGCAGCCTGCCGGTAGCGCGCAAAGATGCGCGCGCCGCCGATGTGCTGACGGAGCTTACTGCGGTCAACGCGCGCATTCATCCGCTGATTGAAAGCATCAGACAAACCAACCCTACCGTGGCGCGTTGTCTGGAAGCCATCAACAAAAAAGTTGATGTGCTGGCCAAGGCGGTGTCGAAAACCGGTGAACCGTTCAAAGCCGTCAAGCCGAACAAAAAAGTCAACCTCAGCGCCGGCGGCGTGTCGTTCCATGTCGGCACCGAATTGTTGCCCAATACGCCGGTGGAAGTGCGTTTGGTGGTGATTGCGTCGAACCTGGTCATAACCGCTTATGGCGAAGTTACGTACTGCCAACGCGAGGGCAAAGATGTTGACCATCCATTCCGTGTCGGCGTTAAATTCCCCACGCTTTCGGTTGCGGATCGTCAGGCGTTGTTTGCGCACGTACTGGGTCGGCATACCGAAAAACTGCGCGGTGCGAATCGCAGCAGCGAGGAAAATGCCACCAGCACGAATCCCGCGCCGAGAAAGTAACGCTGTGGCAGCGGAGTTGTGGAGCAGCGCGTTTTAAGCACATTCCGTCAGTCACAGAGATAGTTAATTTCCGCAATTATTCCCGAGGCTGCGCATGAAACTCACCCGGCGCGCATTTATCAAGACCGGCGCAGCAACCGTTGCCGCGACCGCGCTTCCGGTTCCCGTGACTGCGCTTGTCAAGCCCGACGACATCCGCTGGGACAAA
>JANOOV010000044.1:0-7324 GCA_031421535.1 Gammaproteobacteria bacterium | reverse complement strand
CCTATGCCAATCTCCGGCACGTTACAAATCGGCGTTGAGCGGCGTGTCAGCACCACGTCCGGCGCATCCACCAGATACGGATTGATATTTGCGACCGCTACCGCATGGGGTTCGCCGCGAATGTCCTCGTATTCATAAATCGTTTTCTTGTCCACATCGAACGCGCCGAACCCGATAATGACGCAATGCACCGCTGCCATACCACGCGCTTCGTTGGTCCACTGGAAGGTGCGGTGGGTGAAGTGAATGTGAATGCCTTGTGTCAACAGCCAACCCCACAACACGCCGACTTGCTCGCCTTGGGCGATGCTGTTGGTGGAGACAAAAGCAGCGCGTATTGTAGGAGCGACGCCCTCGGCAACTGCTCCCTGCGTTGCCCTACCTCGTGCATCCATGCACTCGTCGTCGCGATTTGTGGCCATCGCGCCGGGGGCGGCGCTCCTACGCTGCGAAGTCATGTATTGCGCCGCCGTCACATACCATGCGGCCACATAGTCCAGCAAACCACCGCCGTCGATGCCGTCGAATACGCGCTGCGCTTCCTCGCGCTGCCTGTCGTTCATGTATTTCGCGCCCACAAACGGCGGATTGCCGAGCACATAACGCGCGCGCTGCGCAGGTAACACCTCGTTCCAGTCCAGCGTCAGCGCGTTCGCATGATGAATATGCGGCGTGCTGGTGAGCGGGATGCGCGCGAAGTACATGCCGAATTCTTCCGACACGCGCACGTTCATTTGGTGGTCCATGAGCCACAGCGCAACCTGGGCAATCTGCGCGGGAAATTCTTCGATTTCGATGCCGTAGAACTGGTCGACGTCGAGCTGCAATTCCTGGTGGATGTCGAGGAAGCGCGAGCCGGGGCCGCTGTGCACGGCGCGCAGCATGTCCAGCTCCAACAGCCGCAATTCGCGGTAGGCGATGACGAGAAAGTTGCCGCAGCCGCAGGCCGGATCGAAAAAAGTCAAGGTACGCAGTTTTTTGTGGAACTCGAACAGCTTGTTCTTGTGGTTGCGCACGCGCTGAAATTCGGCGCGCAGCTCGTCCATGAACAAGGGGCCGATGAGTTTGAGAATGTTTTCCTCGCTGGTGTAGTGCGCGCCGAGGTTGCGGCGCGCGGTGTCGTCCATGATGGATTGAAACAGCGCGCCGAAAATCGCGGGCGAGATCGCGGCCCAATCCAGCGCGCAGCAGTCGAGCAGCGCGTCGCGCATCGCGGAATCGAAATCAGCAATGAGCAGCGCTTCCTCGAACAGCTTGCCGTTCACATACGGAAACGAGGCGAGTTGTTCGTCGAGGTTGGGCGAGCGTTTGGCGGCGGGCGTGTTGAGCACCTGAAAAAATTTAGCGAGCTGCGCACCGAGGTCGGAACCGTCCGGCGCGGTGCGCTCCTCAAGCCAAGTGCGGAAACTTCCGGCGGGCTGGAAGATGCCGGTGTCTTCCGCGAACAGCGCGAACAACAAGCGCACCAGCAACACTTCGAGCGGGTGGCCGGTGAAGCCGCTCGCTTTGAGCTGGTCGTGCAGCCGCCCCATGCGCTCGGCGGCTTTGATGTTGACCGGGTTCTGCGCCTGAATGACTTGGGTTTGATAACCGGCGATGAAGGCGAAATGCTTGATGCGTTTGTGCAGGTCGGCGAGCAGGAATTCTGCTTCGGTGTTGGCTTCCAGATCGTAGAGGCGGAAGCGCGCGAAATCAGAGACCAGGATGTAGCGCGGCAAGTCGCGCTCGACGATGCCGTCGAAATACTCTGCGGCTTGCGCGAAGGCGCGGTGCAGGTCTTGACCACGACTTTTGTGCTCGATGAGCAACTTGCCTTTCCAGAACGCGTCGATGCGGCCGTGTTTGATTTTTTCTCCGGCGCGCGTCATTTGCACCTGCTTCTCGAAGATCGCGACGCGCTTGCGCTCGATACCGAAGATGGCGAAGAATTCGTTCCAGAAACTTTGCGCCTCGGCGCGCTCGGAGGCTTCGCCTTCCCAGCGGCGCGAGAATTCCAAAGCACGGTTGCGGATTTCGTTCCAGGAGAGGGGCATGCGGTGGGACGCTCGTTGTGGATGCCTGCGGATGATAGCGAAGAATTGGGTTCCGCCCTATCTCTGGCGGGTACGCCGACTCAAGCTGAATTACAAACGCAAGACAACACGTGGATCAAACGCGCGTACGGGGCGGTGACTTTGTGGGTGGGCGTGAAGTTGATTTGGAGCTGAAAGAACGGCGGTTATTACGTGACATACGCAGGAAAGACGGAGACGGGCGGATGTGCGCGGGGGCACGCCATCCGCCGGTCGCCGGTTCCAACCTCAGGTTTGGCTCGACTCGTTGAGCATCGCCGTGAAAAACACCGCAAATAAAACAGTAAAAAATATGACCGCCATCGTGATACCGCTCATAACGACCTCCTCGTTCGTGTGCCATGAAAGGACAACGAGATCATTATTCGCTTGCGCGGCAAACCCGCATTGATCTGGATCAATAAAAGACGCGATTTTATACTCCGGCACCGTATTGCGCGCGGTATGCCTTGATCGCCGCGACGCTCGCCGCCAGCGCCGGTTGCTCCGACAGGTATTCGATCAGCGCGTCGAGGTTGACAATGTTGACCACCGGCACGTGCAGCGAGGTCTGCACTTCCTGAATGGCGGATTGGCTGCCGGTGCCGCGCTCCTGCCGGTCCAGAGCTATCGCCACCCCAGCCAGGGTTGCGCCGTGGGCTACGATAATCTGTACCGACTCGCGCACCGAGGTACCGGCGGAAATCACGTCGTCAATAATCAACACCCGGCCCTGAAGCGGCGCGCCGACGATCATGCCGCCTTCGCCGTGGTCCTTGGCTTCTTTGCGGTTGAAGGCATACGGCACATCTTTGCCATGGTGATCGGCGAGCGCGATGCTCACGGCTGCGGCCAACGGAATACCTTTGTAGGCGGGGCCGAACACCATGTCGTACTGAATGCCGGAACGTTCCAGCGCTGCTGCGTAATTGCGGCCCAGCCGCGCCAGGCTCTCCCCGCTGTTGAATAACCCGGCGTTAAAAAAATACGGGCTCTTGCGGCCGGACTTGAGCGTGAACTCGCCAAAACGCAGCACGCCACGGGTGATGGCGAATTCCAGAAATTCGCGTTGATAGTTTTGCATGTGTGTTGCCGCCGCATTGTTTAGAATGGCGGACATTGTACAAAGCCGAGCGAGGACTACGGTAGGCAGATTTCCGCCTCCCACATATATGCGCATCATCACCGCCAACCTGAACGGCATCCGCTCCGCTGCGAAAAAAGGTTTTTTTGAATGGATGCACGCGCAAAACGCCGACGTCATCTGCATTCAGGAAACCAAAGCGCAGGAGCATCAGCTCGATCCCGATCCGTTTTATCCCGCCGGGTATCACTGCCATTACTTCGATGCGGCGAAAAAAGGCTATAGCGGCGTGGCGATTTACAGTCGGCGCAAGCCGGATCAGGTTGCGACCGGGCTGGGCTTCGAGCGCTGCGACAACGAGGGACGCTATATTCAGGCGGATTTTGGCACGTTGAGCGTCGCGTCGTTTTATTTGCCGTCGGGTTCGGCGAGCCCGGAGAAGCACGAAGAAAAATTGCGCTTCATGGAGCAAATCAAAACCGAGCTCACGCGCCTGCGACGCAGCGGCCGCGACTATATTATCTGCGGTGACTGGAACACGGTGCATCGCGAGATCGACATCCGCAACTTCAAAGGCAATCAGAAAAACTCCGGTTGCACGCCACCCGAGCGTGCCTGGATCGACGACGTGTTTGCCAACGGTGGTTGGGTCGATGCGTTTCGCGTGGTGAACAAAGAGCCAGATCAATACACTTGGTGGTCGAACCGGGGCGAGGCCTGGGCCAAGAATGTGGGCTGGCGGATCGACTACCAGATTGTGACGCCGGGCATCGGAGCGGCGGTACGCGCCGCCGAAATTTATAAAGCACAGCGCTTTTCAGATCACGCGCCATTGATCATCGATTATGACTACTTCTTGTCATGAGCTAGCAGGCGCATGATAAATAGCAAAGAAGCTTACTCTGCGATACGAAGTGCTCCTTCCCCCTTCCAGGGGGAAGGGACGCTCTGTTTAAGCGTGATCGAGTCGTGAACGAATAATAATTCCAAACACTGCAACGGAGCGGATGAGAGTAAATGGACCCCAACGAATTCACCATACACGCTGCCATTGAAGACCAGCACTGGTGGTTTCGCGCGCGCCGCAACATTATCGGTGCGGCAATGGATAAATACGCACCGCAGCAACGCGCGCATTTGCTGGAAATCGGCTGCGGCACCGGTGGCAACCTGCGTTTTTTTGCACCGCGCTTCGGCGCCGTAACGGGTGTGGATGCCGCGCCTGCCGCCGTGGCGCTTGCCAAACAGCGCGTGCCCGGCGAAGTATTCTGCGGGGACTTTCGCGAGTTGTTGCGCGGCCGCTGGCACGACTACGACGTGGTGCTGCTGGCCGACGTGCTGGAGCACGTGGAGCGCGACCATGACTTTTTGCGCGACCTGATAGCGCAACTCAAACCTGGCGCAACGCTGATCATTACCGTTCCCGCGCATCCCTGGCTGTGGAGTCCGCACGATGCCGCACTGGGACATCACCGCCGTTACACACTGGCCACTCTGCGCGCGCTGTGGGCAACGCTGCCGGTGCGTACGCATTTCATTTCACACTTCAACACGCTGCTGCTGCCGTTGATCGCGCTAGCGCGTTACACCACACTGCGGCACACCACCTTGCAACACACCACGACTTTGCACAGTGATTTGCAACAACATAGTCTCCTGGTGAATCACCTGCTGTATGCGGTTTTTAACGCAGAAACATTCTGGCTTCGGCACGCACGCCTGCCGTGGGGATGCAGCGCGCTTGCGGTACTGCAAAAGTCGCAATGATTTGGCGCACGGCAGCGTGTGTCGCCATCGCGCTGGCCACCTTCTTCGCCTTTGTTTACACACCGATTTCCGATTCTGATTTCTGGTGGCACATCGCCGCCGGAAAATGGATCGTAGAACACGGCGCCTTGCCCACAACTGATCCGTTCGGCATGTACTCCGCCGCTGACACAGTGCGTAACGACACGGTGTTGCGCGGCCAGTGGCTGGGCCAGGTGGTGTTGTACGAAGTGTTCGAGCTCGCGGGCAGTACCGGCGTGGTCACGCTACGCGCGCTGCTGTTGACCGGGTGCCTGGGCTTGTTATTTTGGCGCGCGCGCCGACTCGGCGCGGCGACCTGGGCAAGCTGGGCGGTGCTGATCCCCAGTGGCTTGCTGGCGCTGGGCTTCACCAACGACCGTCCACAATTATTTTCTTACCTGCTGGCCGCCGCGCTGTTTCTTGCGCTTGAAAACCATGCGTACAGCCGCGCACGTTTATGGTTATGGGCGCTGCCGCTGATCGCTGTGCTCTGGGCCAATATCCACGGCGCATTTTTACTCGCGGTCGCGCTGCTCCCGCTTTACCTTGCAGCGCTGTGGTTCCAGGCTCGACAACAAAAAAACTTTGCCGCGCAACACGGCGGGCTCGCGCTCGCAACCCTCGCCTTCGTGGCCGCAACGCTGCTCAACCCCAACGGCTTCACCACGTATGCGTATCTGTTCAACCTGGAAGGCTCAGCGCTGCAAAACGCCACGTCGGAATACATCAGCTCGTTTGCGCTCTACCAGCTTGGAAATTTCGTTCCGCAATTGTGGGTCGCGTTGCTCTACATTCTGGCGCTCATTGCGTGCATCGGCTTGTGGCGCCATGACCGGCCGCGCCTCGCGCTGGTCGTTTTTCTGGGCGTGATCGGCGCGTGGTCATACCGCTATCTCGCGTTCATGATTTTTATCGCCGGGCCCTATCTCGCCGTCGGCCTGACCCACGCGCTGAAAATCAAGCCACGATTCATCATCCCGCATTACGGCGTTGCACTGCTGTTACTGCTTGGGGTCGTCACCATCACACTGGGCGTGCGTAACGGAGCGGCGTTGCGCAGCGACGTGAATCGCGGCATGTTTCCCGTCGCCGCGCTCGACGCATTGGGCGAAAAAAATTTTTCGGGCAAGATTTTTAATCACATGCAGTGGGGTGGCTATTTACAATGGCGCTTGAGTTCGGATGCGCACCTGTACATCGACGGGCGCATGCTTGACAGTTCACGCCTGGAGCCTTACCGACACCTCCTGTGGGCCACGCCCGATGGCATCGAACTGCTGCGCCGCGAACAATTCGACGTGGTGATGCTGCCGCCGGGCAATCGCTTTACCGGTGAACGCTATACGCTGATCGATTATTTGCGTAGACAACCAGACTGGGCTGCGACATATCAGGACAAGGACACCTTAGTGTTTGTGCGGCGCGAGGCGCGTAATTGACAAGGTCATTGCCAATGCTGCGTAAAGCGGGCTGGTCAATGGCGATCAGCGCGCTTGCGGGGTTCATGTTCATCGCCACGTGGGTGTATCTCACCGAACCCATCAAGGCGCTAGCAACGCCTTTTTCCACCTCTCGCCCAGAGGCTTTTGTGCTTGATGGGGCGATGCGACTTGCGCGGGGCGCCCCACTTTACCAATCTGTTGCGGAATCTCCGACCACCATTCATGTTTACAATTTTTTCGCCTATGCAATCCCTGCGCTTGCCGCACTGCCGTTTGAAGCAAGCCCGGAAAATATCCTTCTGGCGGGGCGGCTTGTCAGCTTCGGCACAAGCCTGGCCCTCTGCGCATTGCTGGGTTTTTGGGCCTACCGTAGCTTCGCCTCCGCTCCCGCAGCGATTTTTGCGGCACTACTGCCTTTCTATTTTCACGACATTGCCCTGACACAATTTTTTCGCCTGCGACCGGAATCCGCCGCGACATTCTTCAGCGTCGCCGCGATTATGGTATTGCTCAACCCTACTGTCTCGATCAAACGTATCGCACTGTCCGCAGCGCTATGTGGAAGTGCTTTTTTGTTCAAGCAATCATTCATCGTCGCGCCGCTTGCCATCGTCGCTCATCTCATTGTCCGACGCGCGTGGCGCGAGCTTGCTTGCTTCGCCGCTGCATATGGCGGCTTCATTGCCGCAATCATGGTAGCCATGTATTCCAGCTATGGCAGCGCTTATTTTGCAAACACCATCGTCTCAATGGCAGGTAATGAGGTTCAGCCGTGGGTCGCTGTGGAAGTCTATGCCAAGTACTTTATCGGTAACTCATATGGCTTGATTCTCGCGCTGCCTCCCGCACTGTTTATCGCGTGGCGCCTGCGCGCCAATAACATGTTGCTGCTGTGTTACTGGCTTGTCGCCTTGGTGTGGAATGTCTACTCGTCAGGAAAATCAGGATCCAGCGCCAAC
>JANOOV010000043.1:0-7817 GCA_031421535.1 Gammaproteobacteria bacterium | reverse complement strand
GGTGTAAAAGTCGAGGACATCAATCGCCTGATCGAGACTTCCGTCGGCGGACGCATCGCCACAGAAATTGTCGAGGCCAGCCGCCGTACCGCCGTGCTGGTGCGTTTTCCGCAGGCGGCGCGTAGCACGCCGGAAGCGCTGGCACAGATGCTGGTCGAGATCCCCGGTGGCGGCACCTTGCCGTTGGCGATGCTCGCCGATATCCGCGAAGCAGACGGCCCGGTGCAAATTACCCGCGAAGCCGGCAAGCGCGTGGCCGTGGTGCAAGTGAACGTGGAGGGGCGCGATATCGTCGGCTTCGTCAACGAGGTGCGCAGCGCCGTCGAAGCCACAGTCAAACTTCCGCAGGGCTATTACCTCAGCTACGGCGGGCAGTTCGAGAACCAGCAACGCGCTGCGGCGCGCCTCGCCGTGGTGGTGCCGATCTCGGTCGCGCTGATCTTTTTGATCCTGTTCTCGACATTTCAGTCGTTGCGTCAGGCGGGGCTGATTCTGCTCAATATTCCGTTCGCGATGATCGGCGGCATCGTCAGCTTGTTTGCTTCCGGTTTGTATCTTTCGGTACCGGCGTCGATCGGCTTCATCACGTTATTCGGCGTCGCCGTGTTAAACGGCGTGGTGATGATCGCCTACTTCAACCAGTTGCGCGCAGCCGGACGCAGCGTGCTGGAAGCGGTACACGAAGGCGCCGAACGGCGCTTGCGGCCGGTCATCATGACCGCGCTTATCGCCAGCCTCGGCCTAGTGCCGATGCTGGTCGCGCAAGGCCCGGGCTCGGAGCTGCAACGCCCGCTGGCGGTAGTGGTGATCGGCGGGCTGGTCACCTCGACGCTGCTCACCCTGGTGCTGTTACCCACGCTCTACGCCTGGCTCGAAAGCCGTGCCGAACGCAAACTCAAGGAGGCTTCATGAAAAATCTCACACTGATCGTACACGCCGACATCCAGCAGGCGCTGGCCGACCTGCTGCGCACGTTGCCGCAAGTGGCGGAATTTACTTTCACCCACATCGAAGGCCACGGCCCGCAGGACGAGCATGATCCATCACTCTCGGCTCATGACCGTGTGGTGGGTTACACACCGCAGGTGCGCGTGGATATTCTGATCGAAAACGCAAACCTGGACGCCGTGCTTGATGCGTTGCGCCGTTCAAACTGCGGCGTGGCGGGACGCGGCATGTACTGGGTAACGCCGGTCGAGGAACACGGGCTGTTATAGCCGTCTGGTGAGTTAGGAAAACGCCGATTAAATCAATCCGTTCGTGCTGAGAGCCTGAGAAAAATTCAATTTCCGCAATTACAAAATCATACGACGGCTTGACCGTTCACCTGCGTTCAGATTCGAACGAGACCGCCGCATCGGAGTCGGTGCAGCGGCTTGCGATCGCTAAATCGGTCTGATGGGCCTGTTTTCAGGTCTATTTCCTCGTTCATCCCGCTGCGGCGAATTGATGATCGCCGCCATCATCACGTACCGCAAGCTGCTACGCATCTGTCAGGTGCACATCTACGAAGCATTGTCGTCTTGTTGGGAATTTTCCGCCTAATAGGGGTGATAAAAAAGCGGGGGGGCACCGCCATCCCCCTTCATCACACCTGCGGATGCGCGCGCTGCTCGGGCGCGAGGATCTTGTTCAGCGCGTTGATGTACGCTTTGGCCGACGCGATCACAATGTCGGTATCTGCCCCCTGCCCGTTGACGATGCGCCCGCCTTTCTCCAGCCGCACCGTGACTTCGCCTTGCGAATCGGTGCCGGTGGTGATGTTGTTGACCGAGTAGAGTTGCAGTTGCGCGCCGCTGTTGACGATCGCCTCCAGCGCCTTGAACGACGCATCCACTGGCCCGCCGCCCGGCGCACTGGCGTGTTTTTCATCGCCATTCACGCGCAACGTCAACTGCGCGACCGGCGTCTCGCCAGTTTCGGAACACACTTTGAGGGCGACCAGATGCATATGCTCATTCCCGGCTTCCAGGTCGGCCTCCGTCACCAGCGACTGCAAGTCCTCGTCGTAGATGTCATGTTTTTTGTCGGCGAGTTCTTTAAAGCGCGCAAACGCGTCGTTCAAATTCTCTTCGGCCTCGAAGTTAACGCCCAGCTCTTTCATACGGGCCTTGAATGCATTACGACCCGAATGTTTGCCCAGCACCATACGATTAGCCGACCAGCCGACATCTTGCGCGCGCATGATTTCATACGTCTCGCGGCTCTTGAGCACACCGTCCTGATGAATGCCGGCTTCGTGTGCGAACGCGTTGGCGCCCACAATCGCCTTGTTGGGTTGCACCGCAAACCCGGTGATGCCTGACACCAGGCGTGATGCGGCGACAATGTGCGTCGCGTCGATATGCGTGTCGCACGCGAAAATGTCTTGACGTGTGCGCACCGCCATCACCACTTCTTCCAGCGAGGCATTACCCGCGCGCTCACCCAAGCCGTTGATGGTGCACTCGACCTGACGTGCGCCGTTAAGTACCGCAGCAAGTGAGTTGGCCACGGCAAGACCCAAGTCATTATGACAATGCGTGGACCACACCGCCTTGTGCGCGTTGGGAACGCGTTCGATCAACGCCTTGATGCGCTCGCCCCACACATGCGGGATGCTGTAGCCGACGGTGTCGGGCACGTTCACCGTGGTCGCACCGGCGGCGATGGCCGCCTCGAACACGCGGCACAAAAAATCCAGATCGGAGCGCACAGCGTCCTCGGCGGAAAACTCCACGTTGTCGGTCCATTTACGCGCCCATTTCACCGCCTTTACCGCCTGCTCCAACACGTGCTCGGGACTCATGCGCAACTTTTTTTCCATGTGAATCGGGCTGGTGGCGATGAAGGTGTGAATACGTCCGGACGTGGCGCCTTTGATCGCCTCGCCAACACGGTCGATATCGCGCTCCAGCGCACGCGCCAAGCCACACACGGTGCTTTCCTTGATGGCGTCGGCGACGGCTTTAACCGCCTCAAAGTCGCCGTTCGACGCGGCGGGGAAACCGGCTTCAATCACATCCACGCGCATCCGTTCCAGCAACTTGGCGATACGCACTTTTTCGTCGCGCGTCATGGAGGCGCCCGGACTTTGCTCGCCATCACGCAAGGTGGTATCGAAAATAAATAATTTGTCGGTCATGACCTAAATTCCTCGTAAGCCCCGGACACACAGTGCGAATGCTCGCGCAGCATGCCCCGGGGTATGAATTTGTTCAAGAGTTCGCAACGCTGGAAGCGTTACAGGGGAAAGCGATGGGTACTACGAAATGTGGTCTGCCCTACGGCAGGCGCAGCAGAAACAGCGAGGCGAAAATGGTCGGCACGCCCGTGAGGTGTTCGGTATGAAAGGGGGCGGCGTGTCCGCGAAGAGTGCTCATGGCATTGACTATAACGGCAGGGCTTGCTGAATTCCAAGTGATTATTTACGGAGGTTTTCCGGTACCGTCGTCCGACCCCTCCGGCAGCTTGCGCGCGGCGCGCTTCTCGCGCAGGTGTTTGAGCGTGAGCAAGGGGCCGGAAATGGCATACAGTAAAAAGCCGCCGAACAACACCTGCGGCGGATCAATCGAGATGAACGCGTACACCAGCACCATGATCAAGATCGCCACGAACGGGACTTTGCCGCGCAGGTCGAGGTCTTTAAAACTGTGGTAACGAATGGTGCTGACCATCAACAGACCAGCGGCAATCGTCAGCACGAACGCGGGTGCGCGCAGGTAGGTCAAGTCCGCATTAAAGTCATGACCCACCCACATCATTCCGGTAACCAGGGCGGCGGCGGCAGGACTCGGTAAGCCCTGAAAATAGCGTTTGTCAGCGGTTCCGACCTGGGTATTGAACCGCGCCAGACGCAATGCCGCGCTGGCTGTAAAAACAAATGCGGCGAGCCAACCCAGCTTGCCCATACCGGACAGCGCCCACGTATACATAATCAAGCCCGGCGCCAACCCGAACGACACCATGTCGGCCAGGCTGTCGTATTGCGCCCCGAAATCGCTTTGGGTGTTGGTCATGCGCGCGACGCGGCCGTCGAGGCTGTCCATGATCATCGCGACGAAAATGGCTATCGCCGCCGGTTCATAGCGCCCGTTCATCGCAGCAACGATGGCGTAAAAACCCGCGAACAAACAACCGGTGGTAAACAGGTTCGGCAGCAGGTAAATGCCGCGTCGGCGTTTGGGTTCTTCCGGCGCGCCCTGAGTGGGTTCGGTGTCTATATTTCCAGGCATCTAGCGGTCCGGCGTGGTGCGGTGCTGGAGACGACTCTCAATACTCTCAACCAGTTTATTGGCTTCCATCTTGTTCTCGACTGAAATAAATATCTCTTTCATGGCCAACTTATCGCGCAAAGGGACTTTGCCGTACACTTTCTTCGATCCGTGAAAAATCTCCAAATCTTTACCGATGTGACTCGCAGTGAAGTTGGCCAAGACCGCTGTTCCCGTCTCCGAGAGGGCCAACAGCACGAACGAATTGCCCGCCGTATCTTCTCCAGCGGTCAGTCGCTCGATATGCGTCGAATCTAAAACAAGGTTGTTTTCTCCAGCGGTAATCTTGAGAAGCTCGGCCTGCGTTGAACATGCAACAATGCAAAAAAAAGACGCCCAGAAAAGTTTTCTTATCGTAGCGGGAATTGTCATGGCGAAACCGTAGCACTCACGATTTGCCCTACCGTGTGGCTTCTAAAACGTATCCGCGCAACACAAGCACAAATTCCAGCCACAAACCGATGTCGTCCCGGCCCTACGACAATGTCACTACCCTGCCAATACACGATCTCCGCATCGAAAGACGACTGTGCTTTCGACAAAGTCTCAAACTCTACATTCCAAGAAAGTGGCCCACCAATCTGCGCGGCAATCTCAATCCACGGTCCCCAGACTCTTCCCGGCGGTGCCCATCCCTCGAATCTTCGGCTCATTTATGTTTATGTTCCTGGTTATGCTCCTGTCCCTAGTATTTAGTTTTTGGACTTATCGACAAGCTTGTTGGCTTTGATCCACGGCATCATGTCGCGCAGCTTGGCGCCGACGACTTCGATGGGGTGTTCGCGTGAACGACGCCGCATGGCATGCATGGTCGGTGCGCCCGCCTGATTTTCCAGAATGAATTCACGCGCGAACTCGCCGTTCTGGATCTCGGTCAAAATGCGTTTCATTTCTTTCTTGGTTTCTTCGGTGACGATGCGCGGGCCACGCGTGAGGTCGCCGTATTCCGCCGTGTTGGAAATCGAGTAGCGCATGTTGGCAATGCCGCCTTCGTACATCAGGTCGACGATCAGCTTCAGTTCGTGCAGACATTCGAAGTAAGCCATTTCCGGCGCGTAACCGGCTTCGACCAGGGTTTCAAATCCGGCCTGCACCAGCGCGGTTGCGCCGCCGCACAGCACGGCTTGCTCACCGAATAAATCCGTTTCAGTTTCTTCGCGGAAGTTGGTTTCGATAATCCCGGCGCGACCGCCACCGTTGGCCGACGCATACGACAGCGCCATTTCTTTCGCCTTGCCAGAAGCATTTTGATGCACCGCGATCAGGCTCGGCACCCCGCCGCCCTGCGTGAAAGTCGAGCGCACCAAATGGCCGGGGCCTTTGGGCGCGATCATGATCACATCCAGGTCCGCACGCGGATCGATCTGGCCAAAGTGAATATTGAAGCCGTGCGCAAAGGCCAAGGCCGCACCCTTCTTGATATTGGGTTCGATGTCTTCGCGGTACACTTTAGCCTGATGCTGGTCGGGCGTGAGAATCATCACCACATCAGCCGTCTTCACCGCTTCGGCAACTGACTTCACGGTGAGCCCGGATTTTTCGGCCTTCACGGCCGACGTCGAACCCGGACGCAAACCGACCGTGACCTGCACGCCGGAGTCTTGCAAGTTGTTCGCATGCGCGTGGCCTTGCGAACCGTAACCAATGATTGCAACTTTCTTGCTGCGGATAATCGCCAGATCGGCGTCTTTGTCGTAATAAACTTTCATGGAGTCATTCCTTCTTAAACCGATTAAAAAACATCGCGGTGTGCGCACCATGCATCATGGCTGCGCGGGTACGGCGAAAAGAGCGCCATTGTATCAAACCTTGGCAAATGGGAAACGATTAGGTTTGTTCGGGCTACGTCTTTGAGATTTACGTCGCTGCATCAAACGATATGAAAACGATTGCCAGCCGCTATTGTTAGGTTCAGCAAGCAGCAAGGGCAAATAGATGCGTAGGGTCAAGAATCTTTAGTACGCCTCAAGCCAGTTAGCCAGCCACCACGCATTGCGAACCACGCGAGGCAGGAAAACCTGAGGACGAAATCGATCCACCATAACGTACAGCGGCAATCGGCAGAGAATGAAACACCGCAATGCGATCACCATACCCGCGCGCCACAACTCCGGGTCGAGTGCGCAACCCGAGGCGGCTTCGAGTGCGGCGCGATGCCCCGTGATTGCAGTCTCGGCAATCTGTTCTTTATCCTGCGCGGGCAGCACAAAGCACAGTAGCTCGGCAAGGTCATACTGCGGTAATCCAAGCGTGGCAAGTTCCCAGTCGTAGGCACACAGCTCAAGCCCATAGGGCGTGCGTAAAAACGCCAGGTTGCGCGGGTTGCAATCGTGATGAATGAGGGTCCGCAGCATCGCCAACGCGCCCGGCAACCAATGGGTCATGGTGTCGATCCATGCGTGTTGCGTAGTGACAATGTCGCGACCGAGAATGTCAGCGAAGTGTAGCCCGGAAAAATTTGCGAGTGCGCGCCAGAGCGGCTGTAGTGTTGTCAACATCGGGCCGCAAGCCTCCACGGCAAGCCAGTCGTAGGTAAGCAGCTCATGCTCGCGGCCCAGCCATACGGCGTGGATATCTCCCAGCCCACGCACGGCGGCGGCAAGATGCGCTGTGGTCCACTGCTCGGGATGGTTCACCGAGTTAAGCAGTTCGGCGTCCCGTAAATAGGCGTATAGCATGCCTTGGATGCCATCGTGTCCGGGCGGTAAAACGGCCAGTAGCGTGGGCATGTGGCGAAGCAGACGAGCGTCCTCCATCAGCGCAATCGCACGCTCGCGGCGGGCCGCATACCGGTAATGCAACCGGGGTAAATGTTCGCTGAAAGCTTGCACAAGTTCCGGGCTGCACAGTGCCGCGATGGCGAGCGTAATTGCGTCTTGCTCGGTATCCGCAGGCTTGAGCTTGAGTACGGCATCGAGCGAATGCGGCCCATTCGAACCAGAAATATCTGCACGACAGTGCCACAGACCCGTGCGTCCGCCGGTGTGTGCAGCGGCTAACTCACTCAAGATGCCATTCTCGCCACCCAGCGGTAGCGCGCTAAAATTCGTAAGCTTGAGCGTGGCTGCGCCGCGACTCGTGCGCAAGGCCGCTTCGATCATGCTGTACAGCGCGGCGGGCTCGCGCTCGGCGGCGGGCGCTCCGCTTACCGGAAGAAATCCGCTGGCCACGTAGTGAGCGAAGTATCGATTGAGTAACCGCGCATCGAACCTCGGGATGTCAATACCGTGCTGCGCAAGCCAGGTTTGCGAGTTTTCCGAGCGGATGCGACTACGTGTTGGTTCAAGATAAAGTTCAATGATGCTGTGCCCGTTGAGAACACCGAGCCGCGCAAGGAAAAATGGTCGCAGCACATGCAGGTCGGGGGCATCGACTGCGCTACGGTGTTCAATCATCTCCAGCCACTGATCGAGTGGCACCAGTTGCACGGGATAACCGCGCAACCGGAGTGACAGCACCAGCTCGCGCCAACTGCGCGGTGCATCGTGTTGTAAATGCAGTACACGCGCCCGTCCCGCACTTCCGCCGTAGGCAAACCCGCTGCGCAACATCGTGCACAGCGCT
>JANOOV010000042.1:0-12482 GCA_031421535.1 Gammaproteobacteria bacterium | reverse complement strand
TTCAATACCATCGCGTCGGTGAAGCGGCTGATGGGGCGCGGTGTTGACGACGTCAAGAAACTGGGTAATCAGTTGCCCTACCAGTTTGCGGCGGCGGATGCGGCGGTGCCGCGTATTGTCACTGCGGCCGGCGCGGTCAGCCCGGTGGAAGTGTCGGCAGAAATTCTGAAAGTCCTCAAGCGGCGTGCGGAAGCAACGCTGGGCGCCGATCTCGAAGGCGCCGTGGTCACCGTCCCGGCTTATTTTGACGATGCGCAGCGGCAAGCCACCAAAGACGCAGCCCGTTTGGCGGGTCTGAATGTGTTGCGCTTGCTGAATGAGCCGACGGCGGCGGCGGTCGCGTATGGTCTCGATCATGAGGCCGAAGGCGTGTATGTCGTCTACGATCTGGGTGGTGGCACCTTCGATGTGTCGGTGTTGCGCTTGAATCGCGGTGTATTTGAAGTGCTCGCCACCGGCGGCGACTCCGCGCTGGGTGGCGACGACATGGACCATGCGATTGCCGAGTGGATCATGCATGAAGCGCACATCGGCGATGATGCAAATCCGATGTTATTGCGCCGTTTGCTGCGCGACGCTTGCCAAGCGAAAGAACAGCTCACCGACGTGCAACAGGTTGCGTTGCACGTGGAGCTCGCCGCGAATCGAGACTGGGACGGCAAGCTGACGCGCGCCAAACTCAACGAGCTCATTGATCCGTTGATTCAAAAAAGTCTTGCTCCGTGCCGCCGCGCGCTGCGTGATGCCAACATTAAACTCGAAGACGTGCGCGAAGTGGTGATGGTCGGCGGTTCGACACGTGTGCCACGTGTGCGCGAACTGGTCGGTCAATTTTTTGCGCGTTTGCCGCTTACGACGATTGATCCGGATAAAGTGGTCGCGTTAGGTGCAGCGATCCAGGCCGACATTTTAGTGGGCAACAAACCCGATACCGATATGTTGTTGCTGGACGTAAACCCGTTGTCGCTGGGCATCGAGACCATGGGCGGCCTGGTGGAACAGATTATTCCGCGCAATACCACACTACCGGTTTCTCGGGGCCAGGACTTTACAACATATAAAGATGGCCAGACCGCGATGTCGATTCATGTCGTGCAGGGTGAACGCGATGTGGTGAGCGGGTGCCGGTCGCTGGCGCGTTTTGAGTTGCGTGGCATCCCGCCAATGGCGGCAGGTGCGGGCCGGATTCGCATTTTATTCCAGGTGGATGCCGACGGACTGTTGTCGGTGAGCGCCAAGGAACAAACCACCAGCGTTCAGAGCAGCATTCAAGTGAAGCCGTCGTATGGTTTGACTGACAATGAAATCGAAACCATGCTGCGCGATTCCATCGATCATGCGTCGGACGATGTCGCCGCACGCCAGCTCCGCGAGCAACAAGTGGACGCCGACCGCTTGCTGGATGCCGTCAGCGGCGCATTGGCGGCGGATGGCGCAGCTCTGTTGAGCGAAGCCGAGCGCGCGGCAATCGATACCGCAATGCAAGCGCTGCGCAGTGCGCGAAACGGCAGCGATGAACGCGCCATTAAAAACGCCATTACAGCGCTCGACCAAACCACCGCCGAATTCGCCGCGCGCCGCATGAATGCGGGCATACGCAAAGCGCTGACCGGCCGCACCATCGCTGAAATCAAAGATTTCTAAACATGCCGAAATTAACCTTCCTGCCGCACAGCAAGATTTGCCCCGAGGGCAAAGTTATCGAGGCGCCAGCCGGCACCACGATCTGCAATGCCGCATTGGGCGCGGGTATTGCCATTGAGCACGCCTGTGAAAAAGCCTGTGCCTGCACCACCTGCCACGTGATTGTGCGCGAAGGGTTGGAATCGCTGGAAAGCGCAACCGAGAAAGAGGAAGACATGCTCGACAAAGCGTGGGGTTTGGAACAACAGTCGCGTTTGAGCTGCCAGGCCAAAATCGCGGACCAGGATCTGGTGATCGAGATTCCCAAATACACCATCAATCTCGCATCGGAAAATCACTAAGAAAGAGGGCGTTATGAAATTGAAATGGACCGACACGCGCGAAATCGCCATGCAACTAGCCGAGGCCCATCCGGATATCGATCCGAAATTTATCCGCTTTACTGACTTACATCGCTGGGTCTGTGAGTTGGAAGATTTCGCCGACGTTCCGGAACATTCCGGCGAAAAAATCCTGGAAGCGATTCAATCCGTCTGGATGGATGAAAAATAGCTGTAGGTCATTGGAGGACCGTCGATGTCGCGACTACCCATTCTGGCGTATCACAATGTCGATCACGCGCCGCCGGGAATTCGCCTGGCGCGTTTATATGTCACACCGGAGCAGTTCGAGCGCCAGATGTGGACATTGCGCCGCGTGGGGCGGCGCGGTGTGTCGGTATCCGACGGGCTTGCGGCCCTGCACAGTAACGATAGCCAGGGAGCGGTGATTATCACCTTTGATGACGGCTACGTTGACAATTTAGAGTATGCCGCGCCGATCCTGAAAAAATACGGATTCACAGCAACCTGCTATGTCGTTGCGCAGCGCATGGGCGCGCATAATGTTTGGGACAGCGACTATCTCGGCGTGAAAAAACCCACGATGGATGTGACGCAACTTAAGTCATGGCTGGACAGCGGCATGGAAATTGGTTCGCACACCTGTACCCATCCGCGCCTTGATCAACTGGATGCAACGGCTGCGATGCAGGAAATCGAACACAGTCGCACGGTGTTGACATCATTGCTCGGTGTTCCCGTCGAACATTTCTGCTATCCCTACGGGCGCTTCACTGACATCACCGCAGAGATGGTCAAGCGCGCCGGTTATCGCAGCGCGGTAGCCACGCAGCGGGGTATCGCGCGTGCCGATGATGATGTATACCGGTTGCCGCGCGCTTCGGTACATGGCGACGGAAGCTGGTTCAAGTTTTTTCTGAAGGTGGCGACGCGTTACGAAGATCGCTATCGATCACGTGGCGCCGAATGAAATTTCTGTTCGTTGATGCCAGCGCGCGTGCCTGGGGCACCGAGCAACATCTGGTTTCGCTCGCTACCGGTCTGGCGGCAAGCGGGCATGAGGTGGTTGCGATTGTGCAGCGCGACAGCCCGATACACCGGTGGTTGCAAGACTCAAAAGTCAAGCTTGTGCCCACAAGGTTTCGCAGTGCGATTGATCCACGCGGCGCAGCGGCGATCTTCCATGCGATCCGCGACTGCCATCCTGATTGGATGATTGCAAACCAATCCAAACTCTATTGGCCCCTGGCGCTGTTGGGTAAAGTGACCGGCGTGCATGTTGCGCTGTTTCGTCATCTGGTCCGTGTTAAACGCTGGCGTACGCGCGTGCTCCTGCCCAAACTCGTGGGGCGTTTTTTTGTCGTCTCCGATTTTGCGCGGAATGAACTCATTCGTAACGGAGCGCCGCCGACCCACATCACGCGCTTGTATAATCCAATTGACGTGCAGCGATTCCGCCCGAATCCTTCAGCACGTGCAACCGTACGTATGCGGCTGGGTGTTAGCGAGCACGAGGTGCTGGCCGGATTCGTCGGCCGCATCGAGCCCGCCAAGGGAGTGAGCACCCTGCGTGATGCGGTGTTCAATGCGATGGATGCGCTGCCGCAGCTTAAAATGTTGTGGATCGGTGATGGCGCAGCAAAGGAAGAAACCATGCAATTCGCCGCCGCGCGCGGGCACGCGCAGAGACACCAGTTCGTCGGCTGGTCAGCCGCGCCAGAAGAATACTATGCGGGGTTTGATATGCTCATCGCGCCGTCGATTGAAGCCGAAACTTTCGGTCGCGTCGTTGCCGAGGCGCAAAGTTGCGGTGTGCCCGTGATTGCCAGCGACATCGGTGGTTTGCCCGAAGCGCTACTCCCGGACACAACCGGGATGCTGGTACCGCCGGGCAATGTCACCCGTCTCACGCAGGTCATTATGCGACTGGCAACGGATGAAATTTTACGCAAGCGGTTTGCGGATGCAGGTCGGCAGTTTGTAGTAGATAATTTTTCCACACCAGTGATCTGCAAGAACTTCATCAACATAACCGCGCGTAGGATGCAACGAGATGAGTGATACCAGCGCTAAATTTCCGATCACGTTGCTGGTGATGACCTGCAACGAGGCGCACAACATCGCGCGCTGTTTGAACAGCGTGCCGTTCGCTGCGGAAAAAATTGTCATTGACGCCGGTAGCAGCGACGACACCGTTGCGATTGCACAGGCGCACGGTGCGCGCGTGGTGCATCAAGACTGGCTGGGTTTCGGGCCGCAGCGCAACTTTTCGTCAACACTTGCCACTTACGACTGGATTTTATTTCTCGATGCCGATGAAACCCTGTCGCCAGAACTGGCGCAGGAATTCGTGCAGCGTCTGCCCGCGTTGCTGCAATCGCAAAAATCGGGCGCGATCCTGCGCCGCTCTGCGCTATACATGGGCGCGCCGATGTCTTGGTACCGGCCGATGGTCGGGGAAAAATTGGGGCGGTTTTATCATCGCGCACGGGCGCGCTGGACCGACACGCGCGTGCACGAACATCTGAATTTCAACGGCGCGACGGAAACTTTCAAAGCAGCATTTCTGCACTACCAGAATCCCACACTGGTGCATAAGCAACTCAAGGTACTGCGCTACTCGGAATTAAAAGCGCGCGACTGGCTGGATCGCGGCCGGGCACCGCGCATGTGGGAATGTCCGTTTATTTTCATCGGCACATTTTTCAAAGACTACCTGTTGCGCCTGGCGGTGCTGGACGGCTGGCGCGGTTTTATCGTCGCGCACACGGCGGCAAGTTACGCAGTCTACAAACGCATCCGCTATTACGAAATGCAGCACAACCCCGAGTCGCGTGAAGCGGCTGCGCGGCTGCTTATCAAGCACGGTCTTGACCGTTAATTCTTCATGCTTCTGCACAATTCTCAGGATGTGAAATTTCCCCCTTTGAAAATGGGGGGCAGGGGGATTTAAGCTGGCTGGAAATACTCACCCGCCCAAAATCCCCCTCAATCCCCCTTTTTCAAAGGGGGAAGTGGTGTGCAGGCATTTCAACCTGAAAATCGTGTAGAGGCATAATTCCTCATGGCTAATCGCTATTTACTGTATGGATCGGAACGCTACGCGTTGGCGATTTTGCGTCCGCTGCAAGCCGCGATCCGCGCGCGCGGCGATGCCGCCGCGTGGTTTTTCGACCGCTCCGGTTCCGAAGAGTTGCGCAGCGATGAGCGCCTGCTCACTAGCGTCGCCGAAGTGCGGCGCTGGAATCCCACCGCCATTTTCACGTCGAGCAATGCAATCCCGCATTTTTTTCCCGGCGTGAAGGTCAGCGTATTTCACGGCTTTAACGCCGGCAAGCCGCGCCATATTTACATCCGTGGATTTTTCGATCTGTATTGCACCACCGGACCGGCCGATACCCGGGCCTTTACCACACTCGCTGACAAGCTTGGACACTTTAGCGTGCGCGAGACCGGCTGGCCCAAGCTCGATCCCTTTCTGCAACAGCTTGGAACAGCAGTGCCGCCGCTGCACACGCCGCCGGTTGTGCTGTATCACTCGACTTTTTCGCCGTCATGGAGCGCCGCCGAAACCTTGTACGAAACCGTGCGTGATTTATCCCGCAGCGGGCCATGGCGCTGGATCGTGACATTACATCCGAAAATGCATCCCGCGACCGTCGCCAAGTATCGTGCGCTGGCAGGCGAGTTCCTGCGCTTTGCGACCGAGGACAATATTCTCGATCTGTTCCCGCAGGTTGATGTGATGGTGTCCGACACCTCGTCGGCGTTGCACGAATTTACGCTGACCTACAAGCCGGTGATCACCTTCAACAATCGTTGCCCCGGCCCGCAGCTCATCGACATTCATCAGCCCCAAGCGCTCAAACCCGCCATCGAACGCGCACTGTCACACCCGCCGGAACTCATGCAGGCGGTGCGCGATTACGCCAACCGCATTCACCCCAACCGCGACGGACATTCGAGTGAACGCGTGCTGGCGGCAGTAGACGACTTCATTGCTCGCGGCGCACATAACGCCAAATCCAAACCACTCAACTTGTGGCGCAAGCTCAAAATTCGCAAACGGCTGGGGTATTGGGGTCGCGACTGACCGCTCAACAACGGCGCTCTATCTGTTCAACCCCTTCTCCACCGCGATCACCGCCGCCTCGACGCGCGAGTGGACGCCGAGTTTGCGCATGATGGATTTGACGTGCAGCTTGACAGTGCCATCGACGATGCCCAGCGCCCGGCCGATGACTTTATTGCTTTGACCTTCGGCGACGTGTTTGAGGATCTCGCGCTCGCGCGGCGTGAGATCGGCGAACGGTGAGGCGTCTTGATGCGGTCGGTCGCTACCGCTGCCTTGCACGTAGCGCGCAAGCACCGCTGCCAGCTCCGGTGCAACCACGGTTTTGCCACTCAAAATACTGTGCAGTGCGGCAACCAGTGCGTCCGGGTCCATGTCTTTGAGCAGATAACCTTGCGCGCCGTGGCGTAGCGCTTCCACCACGTCGCGGTCGTCGTTGCTGGTGCTCAGAATGATCACCGGCGAGGATACACCGGTGGCGCGCAGGCGCCGCAGCGTTTCCAGTCCGTCCATGTTGGGCATGCGCACGTCGAGCAAAATCAAGTCATGCTCCAGCTCCTTGGCGCGTTTGAGTCCTTCCTGGCCGTCGCCGACGGCAGCCACCACCTTGATACCGCGCCGCTCCATCAGTTCGTACAAACCCATCCGAAACAATGCATGGTCATCGATGAGAATGACACGCAGCGGCCGTTCGGCGGCAATCAGGTCATGGTAATCACTCATGTATCAGAGCCTCGTTCGGTGTCGTCGCGTTCGCGGCCGCGTCGCTGGGACGGCACATTGAATTGCAATTCCACCCGCGTGCCCTCGCCCGTTTCGCTTTCGATGTTGAGCGTACCACCGAGCCGTGCCGCACGCTCGCGCATGATCGATAAACCGATGTGCTCGCCGGGCGGATCACTGACGACTTTTTCCGCGATGCCCTGACCGTCGTCTTCCACCAGCACGTGATGGTCGCCAGTATCGTCGGCGCGCAACAACACGCGTACGGTTTGTGCATCGCTGTGTTTGCGCACGTTGGTCAAGGCTTCCTGCACGATGTGCAACACCTGCACTTCCAGCGACGGCGGCAGGTTGGATTCGCCGATTTCGTTCTGGAAAAACGCTGCGATGCCGGTTTCCTTGCGGAAGCGCTCGACCACACTTTCAATCGCCGGAATCAGACCGCGCTCATCCATGCGCGTGCGGAAATGCGCCAGCAATTCGCGCAACTGACTGTTGGCTTGGTCGAGACCTTCTTTGATATTTCGAATTTGTCGAATCCCGGTACGGTCTTTACTTTGCGCCACCGTTTCTTCCACCAGGGTGATCTGAAACCGCAAGCTGGCCAAGGTCTGCGCCAGTGAATCGTGCAATTCATTGGCAAGCAGCGTGCGCTCTTCCATGATGGACAGGCGGCGCGCGTGCCGTTCCAGGCGTGCTTTTTCAATCGCAATGCCCAGGTGTCGACCGATACTGCTGAACAAATGGCTGATGTCTTCACGCTCAATCAATGCAGCGCTTTCCAGCACCAGGTGATACACACCGAGCGTGCGATCACTGTAGCGAATGGGGATAGTCACAAGCGCGGCGCACCCGCCCTCGGTCGAGATATGCAAGCCGGGTTCGCATTGCTGTACATCGGTCTGGATCAACAAATCATCGGCGGCGTGCGCACCGCTCAAGCACTGCTCCACCGTCACCGCGCGCGCCAATACGTTTTCGTCACATCCGATAGTAGCGATCAACCGCATCTGCCCGTCTTCGGCCATCAAGCGCACCACGCCCGCGCGCGCCTTCACCATGTCGCACAAGGTGTGCAAAAAACGTGTGAGCAAATCATTCACGTCGTGCAGCACATTCACGCCGGCGGCAGCATCGTAAAGAATTTCCAGCGAGCGCGTTTTCTGCGCGAGCTGCTCTACTTGCACGCGCGTTTGCTGATCGACGTTTTTGCACATGCGGCTGATCATGTCACCCAGCACGTTGATGTCGTCCAACAGCGCACCTTCGCCACCCCGTCCCGTCGATGACACCCGCGCACCCAGATCGCCGTCCATCATGCGCACAATCCACTTGCGCACTTGAAATTCTGTGTTCAGCACGCGCGTGCGTAATCGCACCACCAGTAACGCGGAAAACAGCAGCAACAGGAAAGTACCCGACAATGCGGCAATCAACCCAACACCCGCGCCCACTGAGAGTGTGTAGTACAGCGCCAGCCCACCCAAGGCGAGCCCGTTACTTGTCAACCCCACCATAAGCCAAAACCAGCGGCTCGCCCGCAACGACTGCGGCGCCGTCAGTGATTTAAGTCGCGCAACGGCACCTTGCAGCTCATCGGGCAACGACCCGCGCAAAATCGATCGGCTGGTTTCCTGAGGATTGGTCATAGACGTTGCGGATTTGTCGCGCTAGGCATTTTCACTGATCTTGAAATGCGGGTATCGGTTAATTCTACACCTCAACGTTTGAGAGGAATGAGCAACATCACCGCATGAATGCCATAGCCAGGCCCAGGACAGCAACGATGCCGAATACCCCCGTTGCACCTGCAATCCACATAACGCGAATGCGGTTTGCTTCAATGCGCGCAATGAGCTGGGTGTTCTGTTCGGCGAGTGTCTTAACCAATTCTGACGTTGCGAGCATTTGATCGTGCAGTTCGGAAATAGCGGATTCCATTGCCGCGAGACGCCCCTGCAGTACGACGATTGTTTCAGACTCGGGCAACAGCGAAGCTCCCGAACTCCCGGTTTGCGACTCTTGGACGGGAGGTTTCTTACTGACGGTGCTCCACAATTTCTTTGCTCCCTCGGCAACTTTGGGCGCGTTCTTGATCACTTCGGTCCAGGGAACACTCTGCAGTACGACAAGCCACGGGATAGGCATTGAAGATCCCTCTTTGAGAGTTGTGCTCGCCTAAGTTGTTTTCGGCGCCTTATGATCCGGATCATCCGGGTTGAAGAAAATGAAATCGAAGGTTCCGGCTTCAACCTCGACATAATCGATGATGGCGTCTTCGACCAGCTCGCCGGTGTGCGGGGTCATCACCACGGCGACGCCTTCACACACCAGATACAGATCGTTTTCGGCGCGTTCGTCGAAGCCCATGCCGTATTCGTATTTGCCGTCGGGGCCGACTTTGGCAGCGATGCGCAAGGCAAGATTGGCGGTGTCGCTGCTGGTTGAAATGGCGAGGATTTTCTCGGCGGCGAGCGGGGTGATTTTTATCATGGTCTGGCCCTTTACATAAAAATAATCAGAGGAATGTGCTGCTGCGGTTTAGCGCTTGTTGCTGCGCACGAATTCCACAAAACGTTGCGCCCAGTGGTGCGCGTTAACATCACGCAGATGAGTGTAGCTGGCGAGCAGGTTTTTATACATCAGGCCGTCGTGCGCGCCATCGACACCGCTGCCGCGCGTGACGTCGTAAGCAAAGATGACACCCGGCGCCAGATTATCCAGACTCGAATAATGAAATTCATGCGCGGGAATTTCCATGCCGCTGTGCAGCGGCCACGGGTGCTGCGCGCGTTCACGCAACCGCACGTAACCGCGCCCTTGCGGCCGGGTATGCATGACGATGTCGCCGGGGATGATGCCGACCATGGCGTGACTTTTTTCCTGCCACGTAATGCGGCGCGCGAGATACATCAGGCCGCCGCATTCGGCGTAGGTCGGCAGGCCGTTTTCGATCGCGGCGCGAATGTCGCCACGCAACGTGGTGTTAGCTTCGAGCGCAGCCATGTGGGTTTCGGGAAAGCCGCCGCCGATGAACAAACCGTCGATATCCGGCAGGGCTTGGTCGTGCAGGGTGTTGATCGGGATGAGTTGCGCGCCCGCGTGTTGCAACGCGGCGAGGTCGTCGGGGTAGTAGAAGCCGAAGGCGGCATCGCGGGCGATGCCAAGACGTACAACACTTACGGGCACAGAGGCCGGTGAAATTGTCGGCCCCCTCCCCCTGCAAGGGGGAGGGTTGGGGTGGGGGTGATCATTGCTTTGTGGCAACGAGTTTAAAGAACTACCCCCATCCCAACCTTCCCTCTGCAAGGGGGAAGGGATGTGACTTGGAGATTCGTTGAATACCGGGAGCACAATTGTACTTTTATCTTTTCCTGAAGAAGAAGTTGCGCTCACTTTCAACAACACCTCCAAATCCACCTGCTCCGCCACCCGCTGCGCAATCGCCGCAATACGCACTGCCGCTCGCGGCGCTTCGTTGCTCGGCATCAAACCCAAATGACGTTCGACGATTTCCATTTCCGGGTCGCGCAGAATGGCGCCCAGCACCGGCACGTCGGTGTAGTGTTCGATCACCGCGCGCAATTTTCTTTCATGACGGCGACCGCCGAGTTGATTGAGGATCACACCGGCGATGCGCACGTCGCGATCAAACGCTTGATAGCCGAGGATCAACGGTGCGATGCCGCGCGTCATGCCTTGCGCGTCGATCACCAGCACCACCGGACTGTGTAGCAATTTGGCAAGCGCCGCGTTGCTGTTGCTGCCGTCCAGATCCAGGCCATCGTATAAACCTTTGTTGCCTTCGATCAGCGCGAGGTCGGCCGTATTTGCATAGCGCGCATACGCGGCTTCGATCTCGTCGCGCGCCATGGTGTAAAAGTCAAGGTTGTAGCATGGACGCCCGGCAGACTGGCCCAGCCACATCGGATCGATGTAGTCCGGGCCTTTTTTGAAGGGTTGCACGCGCAAGCCGCGCCGTGCGAAAGCAGCACATAGGCCGATGGCGACGGTGGTTTTACCGGAAGATTTATGTGCGGCGGAGATGAACAGGGACGGCATGGGATAGTTTGCTGGGCTGCGCGTCCATGCGCCCAGCGCCAGCGATTAGGTCACGGCTTTCGGCGTGGCAGGCGGCGGATCGACATCCGTATCCGCCAGCGACACGGGCAGGAAGCGCAGCACTTTGATGGCGAGAGTGACCACGGCCACGGCCAACGCGGTGCCGCCCAGACCCAGTGCGATTTCATACAGGCTCGGGGTGTACGCGGCGATGACGCCGTCCGCGAAACTGCTTTGCACTTCAAAGCCGGGAAATAATTCCATGGGGTACGCTTGCCCGCCGATGATCAACACGTACATTTGCGCCAGCCCCCCCAACACCACAAGCACGGACGCCGCCACAATGGCGCTGCGCGATGTGTGGGTAGCGGGATGGAACAACAACACCAACGGCAGCACGCTGCCCAAACCAATCTGCACGACCCAGAACAACACGGTGTACACGCCGCCGTTAAGCAGAATGAATTGCTCCACGCCGTGATGCTGGGTGGCATACAGCTTGGTTAAATGAAATGTCAAAACCATCAGCAGCACGGCGGCGATGAATACACCCAGCAGGTTTTTCAGACGCTGCAACGTGGCATCGCCCAGCACGCGTCCGGTGCCGTGGTAGGCGCTCAACAGCACCAGCAGGTAAATCGCCGTGCCGAACGCCAGCGACATGATGATGAACATGGGCGCGAGCAACGCGCTGTCGTACATTTCGCGCGCGACCAGAAAGCCAAAAATAGAACCGGTGCCGGTGGTTAACAACAGCCGCCACACGAAGGCAACGAGGCCGGCGCGCTTGCTATACGGGTTCATACGGCGCTCCATCATCAGCCACAAATACACGGCAGTGATGGCGAGGAAACCGGTGTACAGAAAAATGTTCCACGCGAAGATGGATTTAAAATTGTAGTTAAGCATGGCGACGATCAAGCGGTCCGGGCGACCCAGGTCCAGCACCAGTATGACCAATCCGCCGAGCAACAGGCTCATCGCCAGCAACGCCGACAGCGGCGCCAGCGGTTTGTAAGGCGCTTTACCAAACACCGAGGCAATCGACGCCACGTTCAATGCGCCCGACGCGGCGACAATCAGAAACACTGCAAACACGTGCGGCATGCCCCATACAATCTGGTTGTTCATGCCGGAAACGTGGTGGCCTTCGTGCTCCATATACATGGCCGCACTCAGGCCCAGCAAAATGAAAAGCCCGAGTACCGCGAGCAACGCGTAGTAACCGGGGCTGGTGCCTTCAATTTCGCGATAGGTGACGTTCATAATTCCGATTTTTAAATCCCTTGATAGCGCACGCCCAGATTCAAATTCAAATTGCCGCGAATTTGCGTGCTGGATTCAGTAGCCAGGTGCTTTGCAATTTCACTATTAGGGTCATTCATGTCACCGAACAGAATCGCGTTGTGCCCGGCTTTTGCGCACGCATCTTGACAAGCGGTGGTGGTTTCGCCGCGATCAACGCGGTGCACGCACAACGTGCAACTCTCAACCGTGCCTTTGCCGCGCGGTGCCCAGGATTTTTGATCGCTGTGCGCTTCGTGCACAAACGAGCGCGCCTTGTACGGACAGGCGATCATGCAATAGCGGCAGCCGATGCACAGATGCTTGTCGACCAGCACGATGCCGTCGTCGCGACG
>JANOOV010000041.1:0-4150 GCA_031421535.1 Gammaproteobacteria bacterium | reverse complement strand
CGTTCGAAACGCATGGCTTTGAAGTCGGCTTCTGACACGGTGCGAAAGAGTGGTTTGATTTCAGCGCGCAAGAATTCAAGCTTCTGGTGACTGAGAGTGATCCAGAAGTTTTCTTCTTTAAGTTTATTAAGTACGGTGGCGGCTTCTTTGATTACGACTGAGTTTTTCGGGAGTTCGGAAATCTGATTACGAAGTTTGGTGATCTCACGATCGGCGATGTTTTGATGGCCGCTATCGATGGACCTTTCGATTTTATCGAGACGCAGGCCAACTAATCTCACAGGCAACGGCAACTGCGGTTTCAGTTCTTTGCCCTTGGGTTGGAGCTTGAAATATTCGAAGTTGTCCCAGCAGTCCAAAATCAGAAACACGTCTTTTTCAGTGCACCAAGGTTTGGGTTTTTTGGTTTCCAACAAACGGGTGCCGCGACCGATCATCTGCCAAAACTTGGTATAGGAGTAGACCGGTTTGGCAAAGACCAGATTGACGATCTCGCGCACGTCGATGCCGGTATCGAGCATGTCGACACTGATGGCAACACGCGGCATGTCGTTGTTGGTGAACTGATCGAGCAAGCCGCCTTTGCCATAGACTCGCGGGTCGTCCGAGACCAATACCTTGGCCAGCTCGCCTTTGTGCTGCGGGTAGAGTACGTCGAAAATCTCTTCCATGCGCCGGGCATGCGCCTTGGTCGAGCAGAAAAAGATGGTCTTACCCGGCAACACGCCATTGGAGTCCTTGATGCACTCCTCCATGAACTCCTTGACGATGAGTGTGTTGGTGCCCTTGTTAATGACCAGTTTCTCTAGCTGCGCGCCTTCGAAGTTAGTTTCTTCGACCTCTTTACCTTCCAGCAGAAGTTTTTTCTGGTCTTCCAACGAGATGGTGCGTTTGCTGATCCCCTCCATCTGGAACTTGGTCTGAATCTTCATCACCTGAAAACTGCTGAGATAAGGCGGCACGTTGTTGACCGCCTCTTCAAACGTATAGGCGAAGGTCGGGACACCGTCTCCACAATGGAAGAGCTTGAAGGTGTTGTGATCGATGATGTCGGTCGGTGTTGCTGTCAGCCCCAAGGTGATAGTTTTAAAATAGCTGAGGACCTCGCCGTAGGTGTTGTAAATGGAGCGGTGGCTTTCATCAATAACGATGAAATCAAAATAATGCGGCGACAGGTACTGCGACTCATCCCGAATAATGTTGAGCATCGTGGGATAGGTCGACACGTAAATGCGGCGATCCTTGGTGATGAGCTTTTCGCCGACATTAGGCCACCGCGGTTCGTTGGGCAGATGTTCTTTAAACGCTGCTAGTGCCTGTTCTCTCAGTGCAATACGGTCAACCAGGAAAAGTACTTTCTCGGCATGACCAGCGCGCATTAGCGCATCAACCATTGCAATACAGGTGCGCGTTTTGCCGGTGCCGGTTGCCATCACTAATAGGAAGTCGCGCTTCTTTTGTTCAACGCCCTCAAGTACTGCGCGGATTGCGCGGATTTGATAATCGCGACCGGCGATGGAGGTGTTGATCAGCTCCTGAGTCAGCGGCTTGCGATTACGGCGTATGTATTGGAAACGCTCAAGGTCATCGCGCGTTGGGAATCCCAATACCTTGCGCGGCGGGTAGTTATCCAAATCCCAAAAGTAAGTATCGAGACCATTTGTATAAAAGCAAAACGGGAGTTCGCCGCCCCGCTCTTTTTGAATGTTGTAGCAGTATTGCTTAGCCTGCTCGCGACCCAGCGCTGCGTCTTTGCTAGTTTTTTTTGCTTCAACAACGGCAAGGGGTTTGCCGTGTTTTCCTAACAGGACGTAGTCGCTGAACTGATGGCCTTCGTACTGGGTGCGGGGTTCTTTTACACCGTCAGGAAGATCTATTTTGATATCGAATTCTGCAACGACTTGAGCGCGATCACTGACATCCCAACCTGCCGACTGAAGTTGCTTGTCTATTAACTCTTTGCGAGTTTGGGCTTCAGTTTTGGTCATGCTGCTAGCAACCTTATCGATTCATTGTCTCCAGCATAGCGCACGCCGTGGCCTTTCATCTGCTCGAGGAAGGCGCGGGATTTGAGATTTTTCCGTTTCGCGCCGTTGGCGCTGATCGGTGGTCGTGGGAGTACGCAAGTATTTTCTTACAGCGCATTCCAGTTGTGACTTAGGGGCATTTCGTCGAAATCAGCATTTCTCCGGCAAAGTCTGTTTATTCCACTGTTACCGATTTCGCTAGGTTGCGTGGCTGATCAACGTCAGTCCCCTTTAATACAGCGACGTGATAGGCGAGCAACTGCAAGGGCACGGTGTAGACAATTGGAGCCACAGCGTCGTCTACCGGCGCAACTTCGAGCACTTGAATGTCGGCGGTGGATGCCAGATTGGCGTGGGGGTCCGCAAACACGATCAGTTTGCCGCCACGCGCGCGCACTTCTTGCAGGTTGGATTTAAGCTTTTCGAGTAAATCATTATTTGGCGCGACTGCGATTACGGGCATGTTTGCATCCACTAGTGCCAATGGGCCGTGTTTCAATTCGCCAGCGGGATACGCTTCGGCGTGAATGTAGGAAATTTCTTTTAGTTTAAGCGCACCTTCCATTGCGACTGGGTATTGCGCGCCGCGCCCCAGAAACAGCGCGTGATGTTTGTCGGCAAATTGCTCGGAGATGGCGCGAATCTGGTCATTCAAGCGCAATGCTTCTTCGATCTGCCGGGGCACGTGCAGCAACTGGCGCACCAGCTTGTCTTCTCCCTCCGGTTTCAAACCGAAGCGTCGGCCCAACACGATGACCAACAGCATCAAGGCCGTAAGCTGGGTGGTAAAGGCCTTGGTCGAAGCCACGCCAATTTCTGGTCCGGCGCGCGTCATCAGTACCAAGTCCGACTCACGCACCATGGAGCTTTCCGGCACATTGCAAATCGCCAGCGAATGACCGAAGCCGAGCTTCTTCGCTTCTTTCAACCCGGCCAGCGTGTCAGCGGTTTCACCGGATTGTGAAATAGTCACGATCAGCGACTTTTTGCGCACCACCGGTTTGCGATAACGAAATTCGCTGGCGACTTCCACGCTGCACGGCACACCGGCGAGCGACTCCAGCCAATAACGCCCGATCATGCCCGCGTGATAGCTGGTACCACAGGCGATGATATGCACGCCCTGGATTTCGTCGAAAATCTTGCTCGCCTTCGGGCCGAAGGCTTCTTCCAGTACGCGGAAATTACTGATGCGGCCTTCGAGCGTGTCCGCAACCGCGCGCGGTTGCTCGTGGATTTCTTTCATCATGTAATGGCGGTATTCGCCACGGTCAACGGCATCAAGCGTCAGCTCGCTTTTGTGGATACGGCGCTCGACCTGATTACCGGCGGCGTCATAAATGACATAACTCTCGCGCGCGATGTCGGCGATATCGCCCTCTTCCAGAAACACGAAACGTTGCGTCACCGACAGCAGTGCAGCAACGTCCGATGCAATGAAATGTTCACCGATGCCGATGCCAATGACCAGCGGACTGCCCAAGCGCGCGGCCACCAAACGACCCGGCTCGCGCGTGCTGATGGCCCCGATGGCGTAAGCGCCGCGTAATTCTTTTATTGAATCCTGCACCGCCGCAAGCAGGTCTTTGCCCTGCCGCACGTGATGGTCGTAAACCTGATGTACGACGACTTCAGTGTCGGTTTCCGAGGTGAATTCGTAGCCTGCCTTCTTCTGCTGCTCGCGCAGCGCTTCGTAATTTTCAATGATGCCGTTGTGAATCAGTGCCACCGTATTGCGGCAAATGTGCGGATGCGCATTGTTGACACTGGGCACGCCGTGCGTCGCCCAGCGGGTATGTGCGATGCCGATATTACCCTTCAATGACTGGCCGAGCTCAGCGGCCAGATCGCCGACCTTGCCCTTGGTGCGCACGCGTCCCAAACACACTTTGTCGTCCAGCACCGCCACGCCCGCCGAATCGTAACCTCGATATTCGAGGCGCCGGAGTCCTTCGATCAGGATCGGGACCACATCACGCTGCGCCACTGCTCCAACGATGCCGCACATAGTTTTCTCCTGGCTTATTCGGGTTTTTTCTTCACCGGCCGTTGCCAGCCTTTCACCGTCACTTGTTTTACGCGGCTCAACGTCAACTCATTGGGGGGTGTATTTTGCGTAATGG
>JANOOV010000040.1:0-16555 GCA_031421535.1 Gammaproteobacteria bacterium | reverse complement strand
CATCGCCGACACGTTGCCGACGCACAGCACTAGAGCGAAAGATAACAGCGCGGGCAGTAACTCCAGTCGGGTAAGCGCTTCGATGAACAGTTTTTGGTGGTAGACGCGCCGATCCAATTGGTGCGAAAAAATACGCATACTGCGAGTCGCCTGGGTTGCGAGCGCCAGCGCCGCAGCGCAGTGGTCAGCGGAAGATTCCAGTGCGGGTAGCGGCGCGCTTTCGCCCAAACGGCAGGATTGAAAATCGATGGTCATGCCGGATCTCGTCGCGGGGACGATATCGACAATAACCGAAGCATACAAACGCAGGCAATCGCCGTTTCGCGCGCCTGTGCTGCACATGGATGTGCTAATGACGCGAGCGCAGGACGCGCAAGAGCGGCCGCTCTCACGGCATACATTCCATCCCTGGAAATAAAAAAAGCCCGTAGCGCGGGGATGGAGAGTCGCACTACGGGCAATAAAGGATTACCGATGACCGTGCACATGGGGAAGTGGGAGGGAGCAGCGGCCACCCGTGCAATCCATGGATTTAATGTAGCGAAGTGGTACCCGGGCTTCTGCTAATCGGGTCACAGTTACACTATAGGTCATGGGTAATCGGGGCAGAAAAAATTCAAATGTCTGCCGCCTGCTTGTCGGCATTTCCGATGTAATTTTTAGGGGTCAGTTGTTTTAATTGCTGTTTTTCCCGTGCCGGGATGTCGAGCGTGTCGATAAACACGTGCAGCGATGCGCGGTCCATGCGTTTGCCGCGCGTGAGTTCTTTGAGTTTCTCGTAGGGCTTGTCAACACCGTAGCGACGCATGACGGTCTGAATCGGTTCCGCCAGCACTTCCCAGTTATTGTCGAGATCGGCGTCCAGGCGCATAGTGTCGACTTCAAGTTTGCGCAGGCCTTTGAGTGTGGACTGATAGGCGATGACGCAGTAGCCGACCGCCACACCCAGATTGCGTAGCACAGTGGAGTCGGTAAGGTCGCGCTGCCAGCGCGAGATCGGTAGTTTGCTACTGAAGTGGTGCAGCAACGCATTGGCCAAACCAAGATTGCCCTCGGAGTTTTCAAAATCGATGGGGTTTACTTTGTGCGGCATGGTCGACGAGCCAACTTCGCCCGCGACGGTTTTCTGTTTGAAATAGCCCACCGAAATATAGCCCCACAGGTCGCGGTTGAAATCCAGCAGCACGGTGTTGAAGCGTGCCAGTGCGTCCATGTATTCGGCGATGTAGTCGTGCGGTTCGATTTGCGTGGTGTACGGATTCCACTGCAAGCCCAGGCCTTCAACGAACTTTTGTGCAATCGACGGCCAGTCAAGCTCCGGATACGCCGCCAGATGCGCGTTGTAGTTGCCGACCGCGCCGTTCATTTTGCCAAGCAGCGGCACGTCGCCCAGTTGTTGGTGCTGACGTTTCAGGCGATATGCAACGTTGGCCATTTCCTTGCCCAGTGTGGTTGGCGACGCCGGTTGGCCGTGCGTGCGTGCCAGCATCGGTTGGTCGGCGTAGGTGCGAGCCAGCACGCTGATGATGTCGATCAACTCGTCCATCATCGGCAGCAACACCGACGCGCGGGCTGCACGCAGCATCAGCGCGTGCGACAGATTGTTGATGTCTTCCGAGGTGCAGGCGAAGTGGATGAATTCGCTGACGGCTTCGAGCTCGACATGACCCTGAATGCGTTCTTTCAGAAAATACTCAATCGCCTTCACGTCGTGGTTGGTGGTGCGCTCGATGTTTTTTACGCGCTGCGCGTCTGCCACGCTAAAATTACTGGCGATCTCATCCAGCGTGGTGCGTGCGTGCGCCGACAGCGGCGGCACTTCGTTAATTTCCGGGATATCCGCCAGCATTTGCAGCCAGCGTATCTCGACCTGCACGCGATGCCGGTTCAAACCGTACTCGCTGAAGATCGGTCGCAGGTCGGCGGTCTTGTCGCCGTAGCGACCATCTAGGGGCGAGACGGCAGTGAGGTTACTGAGGTCCATCGCGAATTCCTTGTAGTTGCGCGCTCAATCTTTAATCACAGATCGGGTATTCTATCGCTGGTTATAGTGACGTGAAACCATTTAGCTCTACGGATGATCCCACCATGCTGACCGACTACCGCAAACATGTTGCCGAGCGCGCCGCGCTGGACTTGCCGCCGCTGCCGCTGAACGCGGCACAGACCGCCGCGCTGGTGGACCTGATAAAAGCCAATGCGCCCGAGGGCCAGGAACTGGTGGAACTGCTGATTCACCGCGTGCCCCCGGGGGTGGATCAAGCTGCCTATGTCAAGGCCGGGTTCCTCGCGGCGGTCGCCAAGGGCGAAGCCGTGTGTACGTTGCTGACGCGCGAGCGTGCCACCGAACTGTTGGGCACCATGCTCGGCGGCTACAATATTCAGCCATTGATCACCTTGCTGGATGACGTTCCACTTGCGCCGCTGGCGGTCAAGGCACTGTCGAAAACGCTGCTGATGTTCGATGCGTTTCACGATGTGGTGGCCAAAGCCAAGAGCAACCCGCATGCGCAACAGGTGTTGGCGTCGTGGGCTGAGGCGCAGTGGTTCAGCGCGCGCCCGGTGCTGGCGGACGAAATCACCGTCACCGTGTTCAAGGTGCCAGGCGAGACTAATACCGACGATCTGTCGCCCGCCTCTGAAGCGTGGAGCCGCCCCGATATTCCATTGCACGCCAAGGCGATGTTGGTGAGTAAAATGCCCGACGGCTTGCAGACCATCGAACAACTGAAAAACAAAGGCCATCCGCTCGCCTATGTGGGCGACGTGGTCGGCACCGGTTCGTCGCGCAAGTCAGCGATCAACTCGGTGCTGTGGGCCATCGGCGCCGATATTCCGTTTGTGCCGAACAAGCGCCAGGGCGGCGTGATCCTCGGCGGCAAAATCGCGCCGATTTTTTTCAACACAGCCGAAGATTCCGGCGCGTTGCCGATTGAGTGCGACGTCGGCAAGCTCAACATGGGCGACGTGATCAAGATTTATCCGACGCAGGGACGCATCACCGACGCAAAAGGTAACGAACTGGCACATTTCGATCTCAAGCCCAGCACCATGCCGGATGAGGTGCGTGCCGGCGGCCGTATTCCGCTGATCATCGGCCGCGCGCTCACCGACCGCGCGCGCGAGACTTTAAAGCTCGCACACTCCACAGAATTCATTCGCCCCGTCGCACCCAAAGACACCGGCAAAGGCTACACGCTCGCGCAAAAAATCGTCGGCCGTGCCTGCGGTGTAAAAGGCGTACGTCCCGGTACTTACTGCGAGCCGCGCATGACCACGGTGGGCTCGCAAGACACCACCGGCGCGCTGACGCGCGACGACTTAAAAGAACTTGCCTGCCTGGGGTTCTCGGCGGAATTGGTGATGCAAAGTTTTTGCCACACCGCAGCGTATCCGAAGCCGGTGGACGTAAAGCTGCAACATGAGCTGCCGGAATTCATGACCACGCGCGGCGGCGTGAGTTTGCGCCCGGGCGACGGCATCATTCACTCGTGGCTCAATCGCATGATTCTGCCCGACACCGTCGGCACCGGCGGCGACTCGCATACGCGCTTCCCGATCGGCATCAGCTTTCCCGCCGGGTCAGGTCTGGTCGCTTTCGCCGCTGCGCTGGGCGTGATGCCGCTCGACATGCCCGAGTCGGTGCTGGTGCGTTTCAAAGGCACGATGCAACCGGGCGTGACTTTGCGCGATCTGGTCAATGCCATTCCCTACGTCGCGTTGCAACGGGGTTTGTTGACGTTGGACAAAAAGGGCAAGAAAAATGTCTACTCCGGGCGCGTATTAGAGATCGAAGGACTGCCCGACTTGAAAGTGGAGCAGGCGTTTGAACTGGCCGACGCCAGTGCCGAGCGTTCCGCCAACGGCTGCACCGTGCGGCTCAACAAAGAACCCATCATCGAATATCTCAACTCCAACATCACATTGATGAAGTGGATGATCGCTAGCGGTTATGAAGATGCACGCACCTTGCACCGCCGCATTGAGGCGATGGAAACGTGGCTGAAAAATCCCGAGCTGCTGCAAGCGGATGCCGATGCCGAATACGCGCAGATTATCGAAATTGATCTGGCTGAAATCAAAGAACCGTTGCTCGCGTGCCCCAACGATCCCGACGACATCAAGCCGCTCTCGCAAGTCGCGGGCGCCCACGTTGACGAAGTCTTCATCGGCTCGTGCATGACCAACATCGGCCACTATCGTGCAGCCGGTAAAGTGCTGGAAAAATCCGGCCGCGTGCCGACCACCTTGTGGATCGCACCACCGACCAAGATGGATCAGCACCAACTGACCGAAGAAGGCTACTACTCCATTTTTGGTCAAGCTGGGGCACGCATGGAGCTGCCCGGCTGCTCGTTATGCATGGGCAACCAGGCGCGCGTCGCGGACAATGCCACGGTGGTCGCTACCGCCACGCGCAACTTCCCCAACCGCCTGGGTAAAGGCGCCAACGTCTATTTGTCGTCCGCCGAAGTCGCCGCCGTCACCGCGAAACTTGGTCGCATTCCCACCGTCGCCGAATACATGGACAGCATGCGCGGCCTGCAACCGCTGAGCGCGGAAATTTATCGCTACCTGAATTTCCACCAAATGGAAGTTTATAAATCCGTGGCGCAGAAGGTGATACCGATCGCGGCGGTGCGGTAGTCGCACCACTGCGCGTTTTTACTTCTGCACCGTTGTTTCATATGTCAAAGTGTGTACACTCAGTGTGTACACATACCGGAGGATGATGTCATGGCTAAGGTGAATGTGCGTGAAGCCCGCGAGCAACTGCCGGATTTGCTGGACCGGGTCGAGCATGGCGAGGAGGTTATCGTGGTCCGACGCGGCAAGCCCGTCGCACGTCTCGTTCCGGTGGAGCACATGGCGAAGCGGCTGCCGTCTCTGTCCAGTTTCCGCCAGTCCATTGGCTCCAAAGGCACGTCGTCTGTGGACTTGGTGCGCCGCGAGCGCGACGAGCGATGACGATTTATGTCGACACCAGCGTGCTGGGTGCCTACTACTGCCCGGAGGAACTCAGCGCTGCCGCTGAGGGTGCGATCACCACGCTCGATGCATTGTTTATCAGCCCGTTAACCGAAGTGGAATTCGTTTCGCTGGTGATGCGCAAATGGCGTGCGCGGGACTTTACGCCGCGCAAGGCCGGAAAAATTCTGGAAACGTTTCGCGTGCACGTCGCGGATGGCTACTACAAAAAAATCAAGATCGAGTCGGAGCACTACCACGCGGCGCGCGACTTGATCGCAAACAGCAAACACGGGTTGCGCACGCTCGACGCGCTGCATCTCGCGCTGGCGCATGCCAACGCACTGACGTTGTTGACCGCAGATCGGTCCCTGGCCGCAGCTGCGAAGGCGGCGGGTGTTGCCGTGACGCGAATCGGGGTGTAGCAGGTATTGTTCGCCGCTGAGTGCAGAAATTTATCGTTACCTGAATTTCCACCAAATGGCGGCCTACCACTCCGTGGCGCAGAAGGTGATACCGATTATTGCGGTGCAGTAACGCGATTTCTCCCGACCCCAACACGCGGCTCGTTGTGTAGATTTATTACTTGATGTTACCGCGATGCCCGCTATTATTAGCGGGCAGTTTTTTTAACGGTGTTCACATACAACAATTTTCTAACCTAGAGGTCATCTATGAAAAGGAATATCGCACTGGGAGTCATTCTGGCTCTCGCACCAGTAAGCATGGCGTTTGCAGCAGCCAATAACGTTGGTTGCGGTGTCGGTTCGATTATTTTTAAAGGCCAGTCGGGTGTTTTTCCGCAAGTCCTGGCCGCGACCACGAATGGATCACTCGGCAACCAAACGTTCGGTATTACTTCCGGCACCTTGGGTTGCGCCACCGACGGCGTTGTTGATACCCCCGCCAAAGTCGCTATGTTTATCGATACCAATATGGACAAGCTGGCGCAAGACATGTCCGTCGGTAGCGGTGAAGCGCTGAGCTCGCTTGCCGAGCTGATCGGCATCGAAGACGCGGCCAAGTCACGCTTCTTCAGCATGACCAAGGCGCATTTCGGCGAAATCATTGCCTCGGATCGCGTTGCTGCTCAAGACGTGATTGCTGCTTTGAATCGTCTGCTTGCAGCCGATCAGGATCTGGCCATTTACGCCCGTCTGGCCTAATTGGTTTCGTTGCGATAAAAACACCCAGTGCATTGCACTGGGTGTTTTTTTAGTCTCTGAAAAATATGCGTCGGCTGTTTCAAATTCTCTTTTCGCTATCGGCACTGTGCTGCCATATCGCCTACGCGTCCGACGAACATTACCCCTCCGAATTAGTTAATGCCGCACGCGCGCAAAATCTTGCCGCAACCGCGCAATGGCGTGCGCTGCTGCATTACCGCACGAATACGCTGACGCGTGGCGTCACCGGGCAGGCCGACGATGCAAAGTTTTATCTCGCAGCGGACGGCAAAACCAATCCGCAAGCCGAGCTCGACGCGACGCTACTCGCATTTTTCGCACCGGCAATTGTTGAAACCGATACGGCGCAACATCCACAGTGCCTATTTGTCGGGCGCTACCATTGGTTGAAACACGCGCTGCATTTCGATGCGCAGCGTTTGCCTGAACAACCATGCCGACGCTTTTCGGCATGGCGCACCGCGCTGCAACCCGACATGCTCACCTTGGTTTTTCCGGCGGCGTACATCAACAATCCGTCATCGATGTTCGGTCACACGCTGTTGCGTGTGGATGCCGTCGGGCAAAACGAGCAGTCGCGTCTGCTCGCCTATGCAATCAACTACGCGGTGAATCCGGACGGAGAGGCCGGAACTGCATTCATTCTGAAAAGTCTGGTCGGTGTGTATCCTGGCTTATTTTCAATTTCGCCGTATTACGTGAAGGTAAAAGAGTACAGCCACCTCGAAAATCGCGACATCTGGGAGTACCAGCTGAATTTCACTCCGGATGAGATTGAACGGTTGCTGATGCACGCGTGGGAGCTGGGACAGGTGCGCTTCGATTATTATTTTTTTGACGAGAATTGCGCCTACCACCTGCTGTCGCTGTTTGAAGCGGCGCGCCCCAGCCTGGAGTTCACGCGGCGCTTCCACGGCTGGGTGATCCCGGCGGACACGGTGCGCGCGTTGGCGGAACAAGCCGGTATGGTGCGCAAGATCGTGTATCGACCTGCTGATAACACCCGGCTGCGTTTTCAGCTTGGGCAGTTAAATGAACACGAACAAGACTGGGTCGCGGCGCTGGCCGCCGGTGAACGCGTCGCCGAGGATCCCTTATTTACACAGCAAGCCACGGAAAGACAAAGCCTCGAATTGGAGGCCGCGTATAAATATCTGCGCCATCAATACACGGCAGGTGATGTCGATGCCGGGCAATCCGCGCGCCGCTCACGTGAGCTGCTGCTCGCCCGCAGCCGTTTGCCGGAATCGCGCGACACCGCACTGCCACCGACACCGCAGGTGACGCCGGATCGCGGCCACGGCACGGTCCGTGTCGCGCTCGCGGCAGGCGTGGAGGATGCACGCGGCGTACAGGAAATTAACGTGCGGCCCGCCTACCATGATTTGCTGGACCCGCAAGGCGGTTACACGCGCGGCGCACAAATCAATTTCATGGACGTGGGGCTGCGTCATGTCGAAGGTTCGAACCGGCTGCAATTGAACGAGCTGACCTTGATTGATATTTTTTCACTGTTTCCGCGCGATCGTTTTTTTCATCCGATCTCGTGGAAAATCAGCACCGGTTACACACATGTCGGTGCGCCGCGTGCGCAGCGCGTTGCGCTGTATCGCACGCACGGCGGTGCAGGCATGGCCTGGTCGCTGGGTGACCAGGCGCAGGCCTACGGGTTTGCGGACTTCACAGCGGATATCAGCGGTGAATTGGACAAACACTATGCGCTCGGCGGCGGCGCCAGTGCAGGTCTGTATGCCAATCTGTTCGACGCATGGCAGGTGCATCTGGTCGTGCAAGCGCAAGAGCTGCGTTGGGGCGCTCGACATCGTGAGCAATTTGTATCCTTGGAGCAAAGCTTTGCATTTGGACAACAACAGGCGATACGCCTCAACCTGCGACGCGAGCAGGCGTGGAATTCAACCTGGTCAACCCTCATGCTTGGATGGCATACCTATTGGTAAGTGTGCGGTTGTCAGGTTTCTGCATAGCTTGGTTCGCGCCGTCAACTCAAGCTGTGCGTCAACCTCCCCAATGTCATCAACCCCCATTCCAGTTTGTCGTCCCACGGTTGGGCGCAGTTCAGACGGATACAGTTTTGATATTTTCCGCGTGCGGAGAATAACGGGCCCGGTGCGATGCTGATATTTTTTTCCAGTGCGCGTGCGTGCAGTTCCAGTGCACTGACCGGTTCGGGCAATTCCACCCATAACACGAACCCGCCTTCCGGATGTGTAGACCGGGTACCTTCGGGGAAATATTTGGCGATGGCGTGGATGGTGCGCTCGACGTGTTGCGCGTATTGCGCGCGCACCTTGCGCAGGTAGCGGTCGTAGCCGCCGCGTGCGAGAAAGGCGGCGATGGCTTGTTGCGGCAGCGTCGCGGTGGCCATGGTGCTGACGTATTTTAAATGTTCCACCTGCGCCAGATATTTTCCCGGTGCAACCCAGCCGACGCGGTAGCCAGGCGCGAGTGTTTTGGAAAACGACGAGCACAGCAACACGTTGCCTTTGCGGTCGAAGGCTTTCGCCGTTTTGGGACGCGCGCCGTGAAATGGCAAGTCGCCGTAAATATCGTCTTCGATCAGCGGCACGTCATGCTCGGCGAGCAGCTTCACCAGTTGGCGTTTGTTGGCTTCCGGCATGCACGCGCCGAGCGGATTATTAAATGTCGGGACCAGCAGACATGCCTTTACAGTCCAGCGCTCCAGCGCCAGACGCAATGCGTCGAGGCTGATGCCGTCGCGCGGATGGGTGGGAATTTCCAGCGCCTTCATGCCCAGCGTTTCGATAGCTTGCAGCGTGCCGTAAAACGCGGGCGAGTCGATCACGATGGTGTCGCCGGGTTGTGCGACTGCGCGCAGGCACAGCGTGACGGCTTCCAGGCAGCCGCTGGTCGTGACAATTTCTTCCGGCCCGAACGTGCATCCGGCATCCGCCGCGCGCCGCGCAATTTGCACGCGCAGTTCGCGGCAGCCGGGCGGGAAATCATATTCTGCGCTGCTGTCCGGGTGGCGGCGTAGCCAGCCGGTCAGTTCGCGATTCAACACGCGGATCGGCAGAAACTGCGCATGCGGCGCGGCGACGCCGAACTGCACCACGTCGGCCCGCGCGGCCGACTTCAGCACTTTCATCGCCAGATCGTTCACGCTGACCCGCGTCGGCGTAGAGGCAGGGCGTGACATTAACGGCTGGGCGGGCGGTTCCCACAACCGGGTGCGCACGTAGTAGCCGGATTGCGGCCGCGCTTCCAGAACGCTTTCGCTTTCCAGGCGCGCGTACGCTTCGATCACCGTGGACAGACTCACGCGCAGTTGTGTGCTCAAGCGCCGCACCGACGGCACACGCTCACCCGGGCGATACACACCCTTGGCGATCTGCTCCTTAAGTTGCAGCGCAACGCGCTCGTAAAGATGGCTCATTCCTTGTACTCCCAATACAGATGACTGTGATTAAGACAGACACAATTACAGATTCAATGTTAACTGTAACGCCGCAATTAAGTATTTATTGAATCTGTACCGTTAGCAAGTCGAAGAGTAATTTCTGTGCTGCGGTGCGCACGCACCACGGGAGGTGAGTGTGGTTCTCGAACATGACTACAGGAATGGTGTTTGCGCACTGTGGCGCGGTTTCGCAGCGTGGTATCAGCGCGATGCCGTCTACCGTGAGCTGGCGGCGCTCGATGCGCGCGGACTCAAGGACATCGGCATCACACGCAGTGATATTCCGGCGATTGTTGACGGGACATTTTGGCGTAGTGGAGACGCGCGTGACGGCGCGGGTAAAACATGACCGTGGGTGGCGCACTGACAATGTACGCCACCAACACTAAATTCCCCAGGAGTTAATCGATGACGACACCCGTGTACTGGCTCAACGGCTGCATCGTACCCGCAGCGCAAGCGTGTATTCCCCTGACCGACCACGGCTTGCTGTACGGTGACGGCGTATTCGAAGGCATCCGGTTCTACCATGGTCGCGCACTGCGCTTGGCGCAGCATGTCGAGCGGCTGTATCGCTCAGCGCGCGCACTATGTTTAGCCATTCCTTGCAATGAGCAGGAGATCACTGCGGCGATTGAAAAAACTATCGTGGCTTTCGGCGGCCCCGAGGGTTATCTACGCGTGGTGATCACACGTGGCACAGGCAAGCTCGGCCTCGACCCGAAGTCATGCGCGCGCCCCAATCTGTTCATCATCGCCGACGAATTAGTAATGGTCGGCGCCGATGCCCGCACGCGGGGAGCGCGTGTCATCATTTCATCCACGCGCCGCTTGCCGCCGGACGGTCTGGACCCACGCATTAAATCGCTGAACTACCTCAACCATATTCTGGCGCGCATTGAGGCTGCCAATGCGGGGGCCGACGAAGCCATTTTGCTCAACGCGCAAGGTCGCGTGACCGAAGGCACGGCGGATAATGTGTTCATTGCGCGTGCGGGCGCCTTATGCACGCCGCCGACGAGCGACGGTGCGCTGCAAGGCATCACGCGCGGGCTGGTGCTGGAGCTGGCGCGCGAGCTGGGTATCGCGTGCGCGGAGGTTTCACTGAGCGCGTACGATCTTTACACGGCGGACGAATGTTTTCTTACCGGCACCGGTGCCGAGTTGATTCCGGTGCGCGAAGTGGATGGGCGGGCGTTGACATCAAGCCCTGGCGCCGTTTATGCGCGTGTGCAGCACGCATTTCAAGCCTTGGTGGCGCGCGAATGCGGGAACGGATAATCACGAAGAGTAAGCAAGCTGAAAGACTCTAAACGTTGACACGTCATTGACGTTCTTCTAGTCTCACCTTACGCGCCGATTTGAAGCTTCAGCTTGCGGGCGCTTGATAAATACTGCTAAAGCGAGGGTCGGTTACGAATCGTCCCAACCCGCTTTGGTTTTTCTGAAGCGGGTTTTTTGTTGCCCGCCGATTATTTACTTTTGGAGAGAGATGATGTCGCACGATGACGAGAGCAACGAATATGGATTCAGTACGCGGGCAATCCGCACCGGGCACCTACGCACGGCGGAAGGCGAACAGAGCGAGCCGATTTTTCCGACCTCGAGTTTTGTATTCGACAGCGCCGCGCAAGCTGCCGCGCGTTTTTCGGGCGCGGAACCGGGCAATATCTATTCGCGCTTTACCAACCCTACGGTGCGCACCTTCGAGCAACGGCTCGCGGCACTTGAGGGCGGGCAACGCTGCGTGGCGACTGCGTCGGGCATGGCGGCGATTCTTGCCACCTGCATGGGCGTGCTGAAATCCGGCGATCATATCGTGTCGTCGCGCGCGATCTTCGGCACGACGGTGATTTTGTTCAACACCTATCTCGCCAAGTTTGGTGTCACGACCAGCTACGTGCCGTTAACCGATCTGGCGGCATGGGAGAAAGCCATCACGCCGAAAACGCGCCTGCTGTTTTTGGAAACGCCGTCGAACCCGCTCACCGAAGTGGCCGACATCCGCGCGCTCGCCGATCTGGCTCACAAACACGGTTGCTTGCTGGCGGTGGACAATTGTTTCTGCACGCCCGCGCTGCAGCGCCCGCTGGAATTGGGGGCGGATATCATCATTCACTCAGCGACCAAATATCTGGACGGACAGGGCCGCTGCATCGGCGGTGCGGTGGTAGGCACGGAAGAGATCGTGGGCAAAGATGTGTATGGTTTTTTGCGCACCGCCGGGCCGACGCTCAGCCCGTTCAACGCGTGGGTGTTTTTGAAAGGACTGGAAACCCTCAAGCTGCGTATGCAGGCGCACAGTGCCAGTGCGTTGCAATTGGCGCGCTGGTTGGAACAGCAGGCAGCGGTGAAGAAAGTCAATTATCCCGGCCTAGCATCGCACCCGCAGCACGCGCTGGCGCAGCGGCAACAAAGCGCGTTCGGTGGGGTGTTGTCATTTGAGCTGCGCGGCGGGCAGCAAGAAGCCTGGGCCGTGATCGACGCCACGCGCATGTTATCCATCACCGCAAATCTGGGCGACGCCAAGACCACCATCACCCATCCCGCCACCACCACGCACGGACGCCTCACACCCGAACAGCGCGCGGATGCGGGCATCGGCGACGGCTTGATCCGCATCGCGGTCGGCTTGGAAGATATTGAGGATGTGATCGCGGATTTAAGGCTTGGATTACCAGGTTAATGCAGCGCCCGGATTGCATCCGGGCGCTCGCTCTAAGCTCTGCCCGGCCTATGGGCGGAGCTTTTTTTCCGCTTCAGCGGTCGCCTGCTCCATCGCCGTGTTCAACGCTTCCATGGCCTTGCTCAGAAACCATTGCAAGTCGCCGAAACGGTAAAATTCAATGTACAACTTCAGGTCGTCGTCGGACGCGCCTTGAAAGGCGTAGTCGTAAGTGATACGCGTGGTGAGCTTGCTGGGCTTCAGTAGTTGTTCGTAACTGGTACGCAGCAACAGGTCTTTGTTGTCAGGACTCGGGTCTTGGCTTTTTCCTTCGAGCACGTTCGCCAAACGCACTACCGACTGGATTGCCAGAGCCTGCGTGGCGACGAAAAATTCGGTATCGGCCGAGGCGTCGTCCAACTGCGTGAACAAACTCGCGCGGGCCGGGCCGGGTGCTTTGTCATGTTGTTGTTTGGCGAATTTGCGAATCGCCTCCACCGCTTGTGTCGCCAGCGCCGCCCGCCTGATCTCGGACAAGCGCTTGCCGACCGGCGATTGCATCAGACGCTGCAGCGTCGTGTAGCGAATCCCATCGTCCTTGCCCAGCAACGCGCGCATACGCGCGGCCAGCGCCGCCTCGGTGAAATACTCCTGCGTGACGCGGGTCAGGCGCTCCCGTTGACTTGCCGACACATTATGTTCGCTCTGGCGTTGCTCCAGCCCGTCACTGATCGTTTGGGGAATGTCGCGGATCAATTCGTAAAGTGCCAGGTCACGCAGCAAGCTGTTAACCAGCACGTCTGTTTTTGCGTCGCTGTCGGCGACCACGGTCGGTGTGGAAAATAACAACGCAAAACACAACACCAGCATTGAAGTAGATTTGTCAGCCTTCAAACGTAATTCTCCAGGATCAGTTAGCAGGATGCGGCGGATTCTAAGCAACAAGAGCGCAACCATCACCTCGGCTTTGTCGCACCACGAGCACGCGGTAATATACCGCGCTTACACGGACACCTCTATAAAAGGACGAGAACTTATGTATCGCCATGTGATTGGTCTTTTCGCTGCACTGATGTGGCTCAGCACCTCGGCACACGCTGTTGGTTTACCGGGCAACGAGGTGTCCATCGGCATGGTGGCACCCTCGCCGAGTGGCTTGTCGGCCAAGTTTTGGACCTCGCGCGATACCGCAATCGATTTATTTTCCCAATGGGGCAGCAAAGATCGGCACTTACAAATACATGCTGACTATTTAACGCATGATTTCCAACAGCTGGAAGCGGAAGAGGGAGCCTTGCCGCTGTATTTTGGATTCGGGGTTCGGCTGCGCGCCACCGCATCATCGGCGCCACGCATTGGCATTCGCATTCCCATCGGGGTGAGTTATCTGTGGGCTGCGGCACCGATTGATTTTTTTGCGGAAGTCGGACCACGCGCCAATATTATTCCGCACACCAGCTTTGCGGTGGATCTGATGGTCGGCCTGCGTTACCGTTTTATCCCCTAAGAGCCTGTTCATGATCTCGCTCAAGGGCGCATTGCGGCGTTAAAATCGAACTCAAAATGCTCACATACTCCGTGTATGCTCCGCTTTCTGAGTTCGATTTTGCCTTGCACTGCATCCCTTGATCGAAATCATGAACAGGCTCTAACCATTACATATGCGGATTGACCATGGAGCGTGACGCCATGAAGAAGATAACGTTGTTATTGGCATTGCGCGGATTGAATTTGATGCCTATGCGATAAGCTTCTTCCGGTCTGGCGCCAGGATTGCCTCTTGCGGCCGCGACACTGCACCACACCACCCGCCCTTCCACGGCGATCTTCCAATCACCTGCACTGAATGTCATATCGACCGGGGCCCCCACTTCCAGGGGCTCGGAGAGCTGGATACCCACACCCGATACAGACACGTCGCGGATCAGGGTAAAGTCATAACTCTTGTCTTGCGCCTGCAAATGAAACGATCCGTTAACTTCCTCAAGATGGATGTTTTGACGCAAGGTTTCACGCGATTCAGCCAACATAGCGGTGCTCCTGAAATTTATCGGGTTAAGGGAGTCTCCACCGGGTTGACAACGTGGATTACAGACGCTAAACGGATAATGTACAGAATTAGTGCCAACGCAGAAAAATTCATTGATACCGACTGCTCATCGTTGAGCCACTGCGATTTAACAACGCTGACAACCTGGCACGCAACGCCCGTGGCAACTACGCACAGTAAAACGCCAAGATTGCGGCGTAGTAATTATGCTCCCTCGACTGCCACTTGACGCCTACACTAAACAATATGGACTGCTGGTTAGAGCCTGTTCAAGATTTCACTGAAGGGATGCAGTGCAAGGCAAAATCGAACGAAGAAGCGGAGCATACACGTAAGTATGTGAGCATTCTGAGTTCGATTTTAACGCCGCAATGCGCCCTTCAGTGAGATATTGAACAGGCGCTTAGTCCCATAACACAAGGTTCTGATCATGCTCCCGGCAAGATATTGGTTACAACTGGCATTACTATTTTGTGTCGGCGCGTACGCGGGCCCGGTGGCCGATCCGTTAACCAAAGGAACCGTGCTGATCGCCACCACGAATCTGCATGGAACCAGCTTTGAGAAAACCGTCATTCTACTCACGCAACACGACCGGCAAGGCGCACTTGGGGTCACGATTAACCGTCCGGCACACAAAAATGTCGCCGAATTTTTTCCCGACCTTAATGCAAAGTCGGGGAACCACCCCCTGTATCTGGGTGGGCCGGTACATCCAGTGGCGTTATTTCTGCTGGCGCGTACCACAGCACGCGAAGGCTGGATACCGGTCATGGCAGATATCCACTTCACCGGGGGTGCAGCGGCGTACCGTTTTCTGAAACAGGTGCCAAAAGACTCGCCGGAATTCCAGCTGCGGGTGTTTGCCGGTTACGCGGGCTGGGCCGCCGGGCAGCTGGAAAATGAAATTCAACGCGGCGACTGGCTTACCGCCACGACCAAACCGGATATTATCTTCAGTACTGCACCTGAGCGAACCTGGGAACACCTGTACCGATTGCACTCAGGAAAATGGATATAAGGCCCCTGCGATTTCACGACTTTGTTAAGAATAAGCGACAACTTTACCCGTCAATTTAGCCCGTCGGTATAACCGCCCTGAACGGTTATTCCGTTTCCTCATTTCAACTCCGCAACCCCACCAGACTATACTTTCGCAAGCTTTTTAGAACACACGACGAGTCCGACGGGGAGCACCATGACATCTACAACGATTGTTTCACCTGTTTCCGAACGCCAGGAATTGGATCGACGCCAAAACCGGGCACCGCTGCTCGGCGTTTTCCGAACCAATGGCCGACGTAAAACCGTACGTCGCACCATCGAAACATCCGCAATCGGCCACTATCTTGATCACTACGATGCGCGGTTATTCATTCCCAGCGTGATCATTTTGGTGCTGTGCATGGTTGACGCCCATATCACCCTGAACCTGCTCGCTTTGGGCGCAACCGAGCTGAATGCGCTCATGAAATTTGCAATAGAGAAAAACGTCATGCTCTTTCTGGTCACCAAGTACGCGATGACTGCGACCAGCGTAGTGTTTCTGGTTATCCATCACCAATTCCGCATATTTAACGTCGTTCAAGTGCGCCACATCATCTACGGCTATGCGTGGGTTTACGTCATACTGCTGGCCTACGAAGTCACACTGTGGACTTACCTTGCCTGACCGCCGCCCGGCACTACTCCCCCTTTAGGTAATTTAATTTCTTCTCGGCACTGCAGATTCCGGTGATTGTTTCTTCGTGCTAGGATTAACACGTGGGCAGTTACGCCACGGCGGACGTTGCACTCGTGACGCCTGCACTACCTGTAACCATAAGAGAGCCGACTCAAGCGCCTACTTCATCTGTTGCAGCACATTCATCGACGCACGTCGTGCCCTTTTAACAAAAGTGGAGGACCGTGAAATGAAACTTGCTTTACAGATCACCGCTCGTGATATGCCCTTGACCGATGCGATTGAAACCGCGATTCACGCCAAGGCTGAGAAACTCACGCAATTCTTTGATCGCATTGTCAGTTGCCGCGTGGTCATTCACGCACCGCATCGCCATCACCATAAAGGTAAGTCGTATCACGTCGATATCGACATTCACGTACCGGGCGCAGAGCTGATCGTGAAACGCGAGCCGCGCGAAGATTTATACGTCGCGATCCGCGACGCCTTCGATGCGGCGCGACGACAATTACAAGGTTATGCGCGCCGCCATCGCAATGAAGTCAAGACCCACGATGTCGAT
>JANOOV010000039.1:0-3107 GCA_031421535.1 Gammaproteobacteria bacterium | reverse complement strand
ACCCGCGTGCGCGGCGGCGTGTCTGGGTGGCGCTTTGGATTTCGGCGTCATTGAAACCACGCCGCAAAATCGCGACCAGCTGCATACCAAGATTCCCGGCTTTCCGACGCCCGACATCACGCATCCGAATATCCGCTTTCAGCAATCCAAAACCCTGCCGCGCGAAATGACACGCCCCGACAGCATGCCGCTGCGTTACGAGCGTGACGATCAGGGACAGGGCCAGTTCAAGACCAAAGTGCGCGAAATCCTGAAAGACCGTGAGTGGAATTTGCGCAAGCTACGCTCGCGCGAAGATCCGCTGGTGATTTTCACGCTGGTCACACAGGCGGTGGTGGGTGTGTTCCTGCTGTTGTTCCTGGGCCCGATGCTGGGTCTTGACCTATTGTCTTCTCAAGCGCACCCCGTGTTGTATCCCGTAGTGTTGTTCGCGATGCTGGGCCTGGAAACAGTGGCGTTGTTTTTATCAACCATGCATCTAGGCAAACCGCATCGCTTCTATCGCGCCTTTAATAACCTGCGTTACTCGCCAGTCAGTCGTGAAGTTGCGGGGGTCGCGGTGTTCTTTAATCTGCTCGGTGCCTACACAGTGTTGACTGCGTTTCCAGCCCTGTTCGCGTGGTTGCCGCAACACACCAGCGCGGTCTTGGGTTGGGGAGCAACGCTGGCTGGTCCGGTGGCGCTGTATTTCATGCACCGTATTTACCGCATCCAGGCGCGGCCGTTCTGGAATCACTGGCAGGTGTTGACCGCGTTCTACGGCAACATGCTGGCCTTGGGCAGTCTGGTGGTGCTCGTGGTCTACGCCGTTGCGCTCACAGCGCAGGGACAGTCGTTTGCGAATCTTGCACAGATGTTGGCATGGCCGATCATGGCGGGCTTGTTCATGGAGAGCATGGGCTTGTGGTTCCACGCCAGCGATTTGAATCGTGCCGGAGCTGAGGGTGCGGCGTCGCACTACGAACAACGTACGACTTACGGCAAGACCTATCTCGCGCGCAACAGCGGGCTGCTGTTGAGCATGCTGGCGGTGCTCGCGCTCGCCGCTGCGGGTGCAGACGGTTGGGCGGGCGTGGCCGGATGGTTGTTGGCTGGCGCCATAATTGTCACGACCGCCACCGTCGGCCGCGCATTGTTTTACGTATTGGTGATCCCAACCACCATGCCGGGCGCATTTTTCTGGAAAAATCGCGGCTTTCAGGAACACGCGCGTGAAACCGGTCTGGCGGATATGCCGCAGGTGGGTGTGGTGCCGGATCTTCACTGAGTGCATATGGGCACTTCCCGGAACTGAAAAAATTGTGGTTGTGGGATTAGATGCGCACGAATACCGGCGGCATATATTCGCCTGGGTTCCCCTGCTGCTAAACTAAACGGCAATGACACCTCACAGTCCGGTTTTGAAGTTATAGGCCCATGTCCAAACAGGAATTAGAAACATTTTACAAAGCACTTGGCGGCGACAGCGGACTGCCGCTTGCGCCGACCGACCGGTATTACGTTCCGATCTTTGAGCATGACCCGGAGAAAGACCCCATCGATCATCTGCGGCTCAAGATCACGTTGGCTGAGTCGCAGAGCGTAAGTTTACTCACCGGGTTTCGCGGCAGCGGGAAAAGCACCCAACTCAAACGGCTAAAAGTATTGCTGGAAAACTAAGGGCGTCACGTCGCATTGGTGGACATGACGCACTATGTGCTCATGACCAAGCCGCCGGAGATCAGTGATTTCATATTGTCACTCATGGTCGCCTTGGCAGTCGAAAGTGAAAAAACCGGATACCACTCGATTTCGGAATCGTATTGGACGCGCTTCGTTGCGTTCTTGAAGTACACCAAGATTGAAGTAGAGGGTCTCGAACTCGAAGGCAAGGTTGCCGAAGTCGGTGCGAAGCTCGGGTTACAACTCAAAACCGAACCCACTCTCAAACAACGGCTGCAGCTCGCGCTGCGTGGACACGTGACGGGGCTGGTTCGTGACGCACGCGCCTTCGTGGTTGATTTGGTCACGGCTATACGCAAGGAAACCGGCGATCCCGACAAGAAGGTGGTTCTGCTGGTCGATTCAGTTGAACAGATTCGCGGTGTGGGCAGCGAGGCGCAACAGGTCCACGACAGCGTCGTGAATCTGTTTTCCGGACACGCAGCCAACCTGCAATTCAATTTATTGCACCTGGTCTACACGGTTCCACCGTTTCTCATCCCGCTCGCGCCGAAAGCCGGCCAGAACCTGGGAGGACATTCAATCGTCTCGTGGCCGAATATTCACGTGCGCGACCGGAACGGAACCCCCGACGACAACGGCTTGCGCGTCATGCGTGAGATCATTGAGAGGCGCTATAAGAAATGGGAAAGCGTTTTCTCCAAGGATCAATTGAACCGGCTCGCGACTTCCTCCGGTGGCGACGTGCGCGACTATTTCCGGCTCATCCGCGAGTGTCTGATCAGCGTGATGCTTGGCACCGGGAAGGGTGCTCATGTCAACAACGTCACACTGGATAGTGTAGAAGCGCAGTTACGCAGTGAACTGCTGCCCATTGCGGCGGACGACGGGCGTTGGCTGGCGCGCATTCGTAAAAGTAAAGACACTGCTCTGGAAAGCACCGATGACCTGCCGCGCCTGGCGCGCTTCCTGGACTCCAACCTCATCATGAATTACCTGAACGGCGAACCGTGGTACGACATTCACCCGCTGCTGGTGGCGGAAGTCGACAAATACGCACAGCCTGATGACACCCACACCCCGGCTTAACCGCAGCGGCGAAGCCGTATGGCGACGTTTCAAACAACACCTGGAATTGTCGGAGCATTTCGCGCTGGTTTTCATCTTCAACGCCGACCCGCGCGTCACCGAAATATTCCGTGAACGCCTCGCCGACATCTACCGCGCCCGCGTCACCCGCATGCGCAGCTTCGAGTGCGCCGATCCCGCCGAGTTGGCCAACGCGCTGTTACCCAAACTGTTAATTTTCCATTCCAAGATTTAAACCACCGGCTTTAGCCGGTCAGCTTTAGCTGCGAATATATGCTGCACGAGAAGGAGGTGCGGCATGGAGTACAGATACGGCAGCCCTACGGCATTTCAAATTGAGTACCACTTTGTATGGG
>JANOOV010000038.1:0-4276 GCA_031421535.1 Gammaproteobacteria bacterium | reverse complement strand
GACGCCACATCGAAGATGAGTTGGCGGAGAAACAGCAGCTGCGTTTTTACTTGTTTTGGGTAGGCGTCGAAGGCGGCGGCGACTTCGGAATTTCCAAAATCTTTTCGCTTGAGCATTTCTGCCCCCATGTGGCGCAAGGTTACGAACACTGCTCCGAGCGCCGTGTTATACGGCACAGGTCATTTTATTCAAAGCCAAGCTCTCGGTGATCGTGGGTGCGATGCGCCTGAATCGAGACCATTCGAGCCGCTTGTCGATACCGATCATAGCTACCGCGAGCGCGTCCAGGTTGGGGCTGAGCAGGACGTCCGGAATTGATAGTTTTAGTTGATCAGCCCGATTAAAAGCGGAAAAGGCGCCATCACTGAGGGACAAGTTTGCGGCCACGAGATTTGGATGGTGGATATCTAATTTGTTCGCGTTCTGCTTGGCACGAGCGACCTCGTTCAGTGCATTTTCAAGATACTTCTGCGAGTCTCCGGTACGCGTCGGAACAATACCTGAAACATATGTGCCTAGCCCTTCCATGTACACGACGAGACTATTTTCTCCCTTTGGGTGCAGCAAGACTGGATATTCCTTTCTAGCCATCGACCGAGCACATTCGACGTATGCCGGATCAACAAAATTTGACAGCGTGCGGTCTAGAAATTCCGAGCGCTTAAGGTCTTTGGGCAAGCTAAAGGGCATGCATTTGTCATATCGCACGCAGATTGAAGCGTCGACTTGTCGCACCACCTCTTCGATGAAGAGCACCAGATCAAACGATTTGTGATACGTATAGCACTCGACATACCACTTCTCCGATTCGACATGGGCCGACAAATCTGGACCACCGGACGGCGCCCATTGAACATCTGAGCCTATCCCGCAAAGGTATTCGGCGACTTGCGACTGCCAGACTAGCGACCAGAAATCCCCGAACTCTGGTGACTTTAGTAGAGGCTCCTCGGCAGACCAGTTGGGAAGGCTCTCAGCTCCAGCCAGTAATTCGTCGAGGCGGGCAAAGCGTGTTTCGTCGTCCCATGTGCCAAGTCGCCATGCCATATAGTGGCAGTAGTACGGCGGGGTCTCTTCGTGTGATCTGAGGAGGTTGATCGGGAAAGCGCGCCCAATGGCGGGGAACCGTTTGAGCCACTGCTCCACTATATTCCAGTCGATGAATCTATGTACGAGCTGCCGCTGAGCGGGATGAGAATTAGTCATTTGCATGTCACATAGTCAAAAGTAGATCTTCGAAGGAACACATTTGAAATGCGGTAGCATGCTGTATAGAAAAATGAGGGTCAATGTTGTTGCTCAGCGTCAATTTCGCCAATTTCTGTAGACGCTTTTAAATCCATAGGCTATAAATTTAGCACTAACAGATTTAAAAGCATCCATTATGAAGAAATCAAAAATCACGCAAGAATCGGCGGCCGCGCTGGGCGGGCAGGTGCGTGCGCTGCGGTTGCGGGAGAACCTCGACCAGCAGGCGTTGGCGCAGCGGGCGGGGGTGGGTTTGAGTGCGCTGAAAAATGTCGAGTCCGGGAAAGGGGCGACATTGAAAACCTTCATCAAGGTGATGCGCGCGTTGGGGCGGGCGGACTGGTTTGAGACGCTGGCGCCCGCAGTGTCGATCAGTCCGCTGCAAATGCTGAAGACCAAATCGGTGCGGCAGCGCGCGTCGCCTGCGCGCAAGCCGGTCAGGAAGCGCACCAATGTATAAACCGGTCACCGCAGTCGAAGTTCGCCTTTGGGGGCACACGGTGGGTGCGGTCGCGCTCGATCCCAAGCTGGGTTACTACGCGTTTGAATACGCACCGAAGTTCGTGGCCAGCGGCATTGAGCTGGCGCCGCTGGCGATGCCGTTGGCGCAAGCGCGCGATCCGTTTGTGTTCGTTGCATTGCCGGAGCTGACGTACCAGCGCTTGCCCGCGTTGCTGGCGGATGCGTTGCCGGACGATTTCGGTAACGCGCTGATCAACGCGTGGATGGCGAGTCAAGGCGTGGCTCCTTTAGAAATCACCGCGCTGGACCGGCTTGCGTATATGGGCAAGCGCGGCATGGGCGCGTTGGAGTTTCGTCCGGCGCGCGGGCCGCATGTCGCGAGCAGCACCGCTGTGGATCTGGCGGCATTGGTGGAAAGCGCGCGCCGCGCGGTGCACGGCGAGATCGATTCCGACCCGCATACTAAGGCGGCGCTGGCGCAGATTATTCAGGTCGGCACTTCGGCGGGTGGTGCGCGCGCCAAGGCGGCGATTGCGTGGAATCCAGCCACCGAGGAAATTCGCGCCGGGCAGTTTGATGTCGAGACCGGCTTCGAACACTGGCTGCTGAAATTCGACGGCATGGGCGCCGACCGCGAGCTGGGCGCGTCGCGCGATTACGTCCGGATCGAATATGCCTACCACTTGATGGCGCGGCAGGCGGGTATCGACATGTCGCCGTGCCGCTTGCTCGAAGAGGGTGGGCGCGCGCATTTCATGACCAGGCGCTTTGATCGCGACGGTAATCGCAAGCATCACATGCAAACCCTGTGTGCGATGGCGCACCTGGATTACAAGCAGCGCGCCACACACGACTACAGCCAATTGTTGCTGACCATTCAGCAACTCAAGCTGCGGCACCCTGCATTGGAAGAAGCCTTCCGCCGCATCGCCTTCAACGTAATGGCCGCCAACTGCGACGACCACGCCAAGAATTTTTCCTTCCTGTTGCGCGAGGGCGGCGCGTGGGAACTGGCACCGGCTTACGATGTGATCCACGCCTACAACCCGAACGGCGAATGGACGTACCAGCACCTGATGGCGGTGAACGGTAAATTCAGTGGCATTACGCGCGCGGACTTGCTGGCCGTCGCCGACCGCTTCGGTATCGGCAGCGCGCCCAAGGTGCTCAAGCTTGTCAGTGAAGCGGTGGCGGCGTGGCCGGAGTTTGCGCGCGCTGCCAAGGTGAGTGACGCTGAAACGTTACGTGTGGGCGGGCATCACCTGCGGCTATGATTTTTTCAGGGCAGGCAGGCGGATTTATTTGCTGCCCTGCCGCACGCGCTATTCCAAATTATTTTCCCCGTCAAAAAAATCCAGGATACGTTGCGGCAGCCACGTCAAGTGACCCGGAAACGGGCCGTCGATGAAACCAACGTGGCCGCCGTTCTCGGAAAACTCCAGCGTCACGGTGGGCGACACCTCGGCAACGGTGGGCAGCGTGCCGACGGGCAAGAAGGGGTCGTTACGCGCATTGATCAAGAGCGTGGGGATGCGCACGTCTTTCAATCCTGGTTTGCTGCTGGCGCGTCGCCAGTAATCGTCGGCGTCCTGGTAGCCATGCAAGCGTGCAGTAACCTGCGTATCAAAGGCATGTAACGTGGTGATGTTCGCCAACGCGTCGGCATCAAACAGCTGCGGAAAACGTTGCGCCTTTTGCAGGGCTTTTTGTTTGAGGGTGGTGAGGAAATGGTTTCGGTACAGTCGATTAAATCCTGCATCCAGCGCATGGCCCGTGGCGGTCAAGTCCATCGTCGCGGAAACCGTGACGATGCGCTCTGCCACATCGCGCGCGGCGGCGCCTTGCTCGCCCGCCCATTTCAATAACGCATTGCCGCCCAATGAAACGCCGCTGGCGTACAACGGCGCGGCTGGGCTTGCGGCCTTGAGATGATGCAGGATGGCGGCGATCTCGGTGGTGTCGCCCGCGTGATAGGCGCGCGGCAGGCGATTGGGTTCGCCGCTGCAACCGCGAAAATGCGCCACCACGCCGCGCCACCCTTGACCTTGCACGGCGGTCATTAAACTCAGCGCGTAGTGGCTGCGGGAGTTGCCTTCCAAGCCGTGAAATATCACCACCAGTGGCGCATCGGCCGGGCCGTCTACCCAATCAAAATCAATGAAGTCGCCATCGGCTAATTCCCAGCGCTCGCGACGATAAGCCACGACGGGAGTGGGTGCAAACCAGACGGTGTAGAGCGTTTGCAAATGGCCACCGGGGAGCCAGACGGGCGCATGGTAGGACTGTGCCCAAGCGTTCGAGGCGAAGATCAGCATGCCCCACCACCTCACCTGTCTAAGGATGGCCGCCATAAGCCCCAGCCAAATCCGCGCGCAGAAACAGCAACGCGCCCGTGGGTGAGCTCACCCTGCCGTGCGCGAGCCCTTTAGGCGCCAGGTGATAATCCCCGGCACGCACCACGATGTCGCCCAATTGCACCTCGCCTTCCAGCACCATGCACTCTTCGTCGCCCGGATGATCGTGCGGCGGCAGCGCACCCCCCGGTTGCATGCGCAGCAAGAACGAA
>JANOOV010000037.1:0-7220 GCA_031421535.1 Gammaproteobacteria bacterium | reverse complement strand
GCGCGCCCGCGCGTTACTGGATCAACGCCGACTCGCCCAACGGCTACGTGCTGGAGCAGATGCTACGCAGCAGCGGTGCGCAGGCATTCGAACGTAATGCACTGGCGGGGCGCGAAGTCCGCTACGTTGACTGGTTAGCTCCAGGAATTTTCGCGATGAACATGATGTTCAGTTGCCTGTTCGGCATCGGCTACGTGATCGTGCGCTACCGCAAAAACGGTGTGCTCAAGCGCCTCAAAGCCACGCCGCTGGGCGCATTGGAATTTCTTACCGCGCAAGTGGTGTCGCGCATCTTCCTGGTCGCGCTCGTCACCACTATCGTCTTCGTCGGCTGTGATTGGCTGATCGACTTCACCATGCACGGCTCTTACATCGCACTGGCCTTCACCTTCGCCCTCGGCGCCCTGTGCCTGATCTCCTTGGGCCTGCTCACTGCCGCGCGCCTTGCCAGCGAAGAATTCGTCGGCGGCGTGCTGAACGTACTCACCTGGCCGATGATGCTGCTGTCCGGCGTGTGGTTCTCGCTCGAAGGCGCCCATCCCTGGGTACAAAAAATCGCGCAGATTTTTCCGCTCACTCACCTCGTCAATGCGGCACGCGCCATCATGCTCGACGGGTCAGGTCTTGCTGAAGTCTTTCCGCAGTTGCTGGTGCTGGGCGTGATGAGCGCGGTATTGCTCACGCTGGCTGCAGTGTTGTTTCGTTGGGAATAGCAGTGAACAAAACATCCACTCGGCCTTAGTAATTCACCCGACCGGTGAACGCGCCGTCAATGACGATATTCGAGCCGGTGGTAAACGACGCAGCCGGTGATGCCAGAAACACTGCGGTCTTGGCAATTTCTTTCGGGCAGGCCATGCGACCCATCGGGTTGCGCTTGAGATATGTTTCATAGACTTCGGGCAGGTGTTGTTGAGCATTGGCCCAGAAGCCGTCTTCGACATACACGGTTCCGGGCGAAATTACATTCGCGCGCACCTGCTTGGCTGCGAGGCGGCGCGCCACGCCCTTGGTGTACTGGATTAACGCTGCCTTCATCGCGCCGTAGGCGCTTTCGCTGTCGGTCTCCGCCGCGATCACGCTCGAAAGCACCACCAGCGCCGCGTCGCCGGTTTTTTCTGCTGCCTGTTCGAGGAACGGCGTCGCGGCTTCAACCGCGCGCACCACGCCCATCAGATCGACAGCAAAACTTTTTTTCCAATCCTCTTCGCTGTTGGTAATACCGAAGGCGCTGGGATTCGCGATTAAAATGTCAACACCGCCCAGACGTTGACCTGCTTCGACGATCCACGCGCGCAACGCATCGCCGTCGCCGACATCCACACAGCTTCCAAACGCGTTAACGCCCAGCTGTTGCAACGCCGTTGCGGTGACAGCGACTTGCGCTGCGTTGCGGGCGCAAAAAGCGAGGTTGACGCCTTCAGCGGCCAGCGCCTCCGCAATCGCGCGCCCGATGCCGCGCGTTGCTCCGGTAATTACCGCGTTTTTTCCACGCAGACCCAAGTCCATGATGACTCTCCCATCCAAGCAGCGGTTAGTTGATGTACCTGCGTGCTACGATAAGTTTCCGCGCACGTGGCAACAATGATCGTGCGTCCCGATTAATTGTCTCAACGTCCACACCTGCGCATGATGGATCCACTCACTGACCTGCTCCCCGCGATGCGCGTACACAGCGCGGTCTACACCCGCGTTGAAGCCACCGCACCGTGGGGGCTCGATTTCATGCCGTATCACCATGTGAAGTTCGGCATCGTGCTGCACGGCAGTGGCTGGATCAACGTCGCGGGCGACCCGACGCCGGTGGCGCTGCATGCGGGCGATTGTTATCTGCTGCCACGCGGTTGCGCGTTTACGTTGCGCGATCAACTCGATTCGCCCACGCAAAATTTTGAAAACGTGTTGAGTCACATCGAAGGGCGCACGTTACGTTACGGCGGCGGTGGCGAGCTCACCACCATCATCGGCGGGCGGTTTATTTTTGCCGGGCCGCGCTATCCGGCGCTGCTGGATGTGTTACCCGAGCTGGTGCATTTCAAGGTGACGGAAGGAGAACTTGCCGCGCTGCAATCCACCCTGCAACTACTCGCCGCCGAAACCGCGGCACCGGTGCTGGGCTCGTCGCGGGTACTCGACCGGCTTGCCGATATTTTTTTCGTACAAACGCTGCGCGCTTATCTGGGTTCCGGTAATGGCCGTGATGTGCAATGGCTCGGCGCAGCGGCGGATCACCAGATCGGCACTGCGCTGCGCCTGCTGCACGAACACTCCGCACGCACCTGGACGGTGGAAGCGCTCGCCGCAGCGGTTAATATGTCACGCTCCGCGTTCGCGCTGCGCTTCAAGAAATTTGTCGGCAACGCGCCGATGGAATATCTGGCGCGCTGCCGCATCCAAAAAGCCACGCGCCTGTTACACGAAAGCGCGCTGCCGATCAGCCAGATCGCCGCTGTCATCGGCTACGAATCCGAAGCCTCTTTCAACAAGGCATTCAAGCGGCGCACCGGCGTTCCGCCGGGACGCTTCCGCGACCAACGCCCCGACCGCGACGCCTGACCCGATACGTCGATTTTGGTGACCGAACAAAAATATCGTCTGGTGATCAACGTGCGAACGGTCACAATCGCCGTTGCGAATCGTGGTGTTGTTTTTCCGGCAACCCACCCACCTCAATTCAGTCTGAAACAAGGGAGTTTGCGATGCGTTTGATTCTTCTAGGTGCGCCCGGTGCGGGCAAGGGTACCGTTGCCAAGCTGCTCATGCAGCTCGACGGCTCGGTGCAAATCTCAACCGGCGACATTCTGCGCGGCGCGGTGCAGGCCGATACCGAGCTCGGTAAAAAAGCCAAGGAGTACATGGATCGCGGCGATCTCGTGCCGGACGATCTCATTCTGGGCATCATGGAAAAACGCTTTCTGGAACCCGATTGCCGCAAAGGTTTTCTGCTTGATGGTTTTCCGCGCACCATTCCGCAAGCCGACGCACTGATGACGATGCTCGCCAAGCTCAACATCAAACTCGACATGGCCGTGAATCTGGAAGTGCCGCGTGAAGTCATTTTGGATCGCCTCAGTACACGCCGCACCTGCGTGAATACCCAATGCCAGGCCATCTACAACGTAAAGAGCATGCCGCCCAAGGTTGCGGGCAAGTGCGACAAATGCGGCGGCGAAATCGTGCAACGCGCCGACGAAACCGAAGCCGCCATCAGCAAACGCCTCGACACCTACAACGAGAAAACCGCACCGCTGATCGGGTTCTACAAAAAAGCCGGTTTGTTGTTCGACGTGAATGCGACATCGAGTGACACGGTGGTGAATGCGATCAAGCGGAAGATTGATCCTGAAAACGGCAGTTGACCGCTACGAACCGACCGCCTGAAATATCCCACTAATCAATACATGCCGATCCGAGACGGCGCGTACCCGCAAGTGTTCCAGGTGACACTGCTGTAGTTGTGCGTGGATTTCGTCGGTGCGAAATGCCGCCAGCAGCGAATTGAAAAAGTCACGCTTGAGGATGTCGGGCTCATCGCCCGCATACTGTTCCACCAAGGCGTGAGCTTGTTCAATGCTTGCGGGGCGTAATAAATCCAGCACAAAAATCGCTGCGCCGTCGCGTGCGTGGGCCTTGATCGCGCGCCACAACACCCCGGGATCGTGCAGATGATGCAACAGGCTGTTGCTGATGATCGCGTCGTAGCCGTGTGGCGCAAGCAATGTTGTGGGCAGGCGTTGGTGCAGCAGGTGAATGCGTGACTGCATTTCACAGCGGGCAATCAGCTCTTGCGCGTGCTTGAGCATCTGCTCCGCGCCATCGACGGCGTCGATGGCGCACTGCGGAAACGCGCGCGCAAACCGCAGCGTAACGTCGGCGGCTCCGCAACCCAGATCAAGCACGCGGCCACCCATGTCCAGCGCAGGGAATTCTTCCGCGAACAAGCTGACAAAGCGCTGGTGCGGTGCAGAGAAATCCGCGCGCGCGTAGGCCTGCGCCTGTGCCGGGTCGTTCATGAGTTCGGGTTCAGGGCGACGCAGCATGACTTTTTTCAGGCTACTCCGGCAGCACGCTCTCGCCGCTCATCAGTTCCGCCACGGTTTCGCGGCGACGGATAACGTGCACGCGGGCGCCGTCAACCAGCAGCTCGGCGGCACGCGGGCGCGAGTTGTAGTTGGAGCTCATGACAAAACCATAGGCACCGGAGGAACACACGGCGAGTGCGTCGCCGGGTGCGAGATTGAGCTCGCGTTGCTTGCCGAGAAAGTCGCCGGTTTCGCACACCGGGCCGACGATGTCGTAAGTTTGCGCGTTGCCGGTGGTGCGCGGAACCAGCGGAATGATGTTCTGCCACGCGCCGTACAGTGCCGGGCGGATCAAATCGTTCATCGCAGCATCGACGATGGCGAAGTTTTTGTGCGCGGTGTGTTTGAGGTACATGACCTGTGTCAGCAACACCCCCGCGTTACCGACGATGGCGCGGCCGGGTTCGACAATCAGCTGGTAATTGCGGCCGCGTAATTGCGCCAATACCCCCTGCACATAATCGGCGGGCTCGGGTGGTGTTTCATTTTGGTAGTGAATACCCAGGCCACCGCCGAGGTCGAGATGTTCGAGCTTCATGCCGTTGGCTTCAAGCTGTTGCACCAGCGCCAACACCCGCGTCAGCGCGTCGCGAAACGGCGTGAGGTCGGTGAGTTGCGAGCCGATGTGACAATCCACGCCGATGACCCGAAGATGCGACAGGCGCGCGGCCTGCGCATAAATACGCGGCGCGTCCTGAATGTCGATGCCGAACTTGTTTTCCTTAAGTCCGGTCGAGATGTACGGGTGGGTCCCGGCATCGACGTCGGGATTGATGCGCAGGGACACCGGCGCCGTGACCTGAAGTTCGGCGGCAATGCGGTGGATCTCGTTCAGCTCAGCTTCGGACTCGACATTAAAGCAGTGGATGCCGGTGCGCAGTGCGAAGGCGATTTCATCGGCACTTTTTCCCACGCCGGAAAACACCACTTTGTGCGGATCGCCGCCGGCCTTGAGCACGCGTTCCAGTTCGCCGCGCGACACAATGTCAAATCCTGATCCCAAGCGCGCCAGAACATTCAGCAGGCCGATATTGGAGTTGGCCTTGACCGAGTAACAGATCAGGTGAGCGTGCCCGGCAAAGGCCGCATCAAAGGCGCGCCAGCGATTTTCGATGGCAGCGCGTGAATACACGTAACAAGGCGTGCCGAACTGCGCCGCAAGCGGTGTGAGATCGACATCTTCGGCGTACAGGCGGCCGTTGCGGTAGTCAAAAAAATTCATGGTGCGGGACTCGATGCGGTTGCGGGCGCAGGCAACACCAGATCGCCTTTTTTGCCGCAGGCACCCAGCGTGAGCAACACCACGGCAACGCATAACGCGAGACAAAGTTTGATGGACATGGCTGAACCTGTAAAAAGTCTGAGGCTGCGAAGTATAGCCGCATGCTGTACCCCGCCAAAAACAAAAAACCCGCGTCTGCAACACAGGCGCGGGTTGGTTTGGAAGCGAGCAGGGTTTAAGGGATGATCAGCGCATAGCCACGCATCTGTAAATCGGCCACCGCGATATGACCGCCCGGAACCATTTCTACGCCATCGAGCGTGTTGTCGCGCTTGATGCCCAGTTCGCGCGCCGCCATCTGGCATAAGTAGAATTTCATGCCCGCATCGATGCCTTTTTGCACCAGTGCGGCGAACGGGTTAGGCAGGGCTTGGCCGAGTGCATCGACGCCCCAGGCTTTGTGGGCTTTGGTCAAAAGCAAGGCGCCCGACGAGCTGCCGACGACGACGACTTTAATATCTTTGCCGATTTTCATGCCATGCACTTGCTCGTAATTTGCAATCATGAAATCGACATTAGAGAGAAAGGTCGCCTTGTCTGTTCTCGCGAGGCCGTTTTTACCCTTGGGGTGGGTGGCGTCCATTGAAATTACGACTTTGGCATTGTGCCGTACTTGCAGGCAGTGAGTGATCTCTTGGGTGCCGGGACCAAATTCCACATCCATGGGGATGCCGTTGTAGTATTCCACCGGGCAGGCCGTGTCGCCTTTGCCGTGATCGTTGTCATTTTCATGCGACTGTGCGCCGTTACCGAAGGCCAGTGCGGCGAACAGGCCCGTTAAACAGGATGCGAAACGGATCGAGTGAATCTTCATACGGCATACCCCCTTGAGAGTGATATAGAAGTTGGCGTGTTGTCATTTTTGCTTTGACTGACAAAAAGACTGGGCAAATCCTACATAATAAGAGCGGCGTTGAAAAGACAATGATAGGCACGTACGGAATGTTTACATTTGGCCACAGTTGTCACACCACCGGGCGTCTGCTGGAAATAATCGCCGCCGCACAAATTACCTGCGTCGTCGACGTACGCGCGGTCCCACACTCGGCACGCCATCCCCATTTCAGTCAAGACGCGCTACGCAGCGCATTGAATGCGGCACACGTGACCTACCACTGGGCGGGACGTGCATTGGGCGGGCAACGCAGCGCACGACCCGATTCGCCGCATGTGGCGTTGCCAGATGCCGCAGCGCGCGGCTTCGCGGATCACATGGGCACGGCGGAGTTCGAACGCGGCATTGCGCAATTATTAAATCTCGCGCAGCGTGAGCCCACCGCGATCATGTGCGCGGAACATTTGCCGGAACATTGTCATCGGCGTTTAATCGCCGATGCATTGGCGTTGCGTGGCGCACGGGTCATTCATCTTCTTGATGTCAAGACACAGCGTGATCACGTCTTGAGCAGCGCGGCGCGACGTGAATCCGCAACTCTGATTTATGATCGGCACACAACGGGGAGACTGGATTTGCAATGAGTGCGACACGCGTTATCCGCCACACGGTGGCGGCTTCGGAAACTGCCACGGCGTGCGAACTGCTGGCCACACAATCGGGTTTTTCAAAAGGGAAAATCAAGGACGCCATGAACAAAGGCGCGGTGTGGCTGATCGCGCCGACCGGGCCGATGAAGCGTTTACGGCGCGCCACCGCGACGTTGAACGCCAGTGAAAAAATCGAATTGCACTACAACGAGGACGTGCTGGCCAAGGAAGTGCCGGGGAGTGTCTTGGTCGCCGATGAGCACCATTACAGCGTGTGGTTCAAACCCAGCGGCGTGCTGGCGCAGGGCACGATGGAAGGCGATCACTGCGCGTTACTGCGCCAGGTCGAGTTGTATTTCAAAATGCTGCGC
>JANOOV010000036.1:0-2068 GCA_031421535.1 Gammaproteobacteria bacterium | reverse complement strand
GCACGTTGCAACGGCATGGGCGCGCTGGCGGTCACCTATGGCGTGGGTGCGTTGAGTGTGGTGAATGCGGTGGCGGGTGCGTATGCGGAGTCGTCGCCAGTTGTTGTCATCAGCGGGGCGCCCGGCGTGCGCGAGCAGCGTTCCGATCCGCTGATCCATCACCGCTTCGGGCCGTTCAATTTTCAGCGCGAAATTTTCGAGCGCATTACCTGCGCGGCGGTGGTGCTCGACGATCCGCTGATTGCGTTCCGGCAGATTGATCGCGCGCTGGCCACGGCGCGGCGCGAGAGCAAGCCGGTGTATATCGAAATCCCGCGTGATTGCATCGATGCGCGCGGCTTTCACCTGAAGGTGCGATGGGTTCGCAAACCGCGAAAGACGTGATTGAAAGCGCCGACCTGTTATTGATGCTCGGCATGAAATTGAACGACGTGGATTTGGAAATTTACACCGCGCAGCTGAATGCCAACGCGATGCTGCGCGCCAGCCACGATGAAGTCGTGATTCGCCACCACCGTTACCGGCAAGTGTATCTGGCGGATTTTATTGCCGCGCTGTCCGGTGCCGTGACTTGCCGTACCGGGGAAATTATTCCGCGCAACGACGGCCCGCGCGCGCCGGAGTTTCCGCGCAGCAATCAAGCGATGACGGTGAGCCGTTTGATCGGACGTTTGAACGAGGGGTTGGGTCCCGACATGACGGTGGTCAGCGACGTGGGCGATTGCCTGTTCGCCGCCGTGGAACTGCGCGTGCATCAAGCCACGCAATTTCTGGCCAGCGCGTTTTACACCAGTATGGGCTTCGCTACGCCCGCCGCGTTGGGCGCGCAAGTCGCATGTCCGCAGTGCCGCGCGCTGATCCTGGTCGGCGACGGCGCGTTTCAAATGACCGGCACCGAGCTTTCGACCGCCGCGCGCCTGAAACTCAATCCCATCGTCATCGTGTTCAATAACAAAGGCTACAGCACCGAGCGTTACATTTTAGAAGGGCCGTTCAATGACATCGCGTCCTGGCGCTTCGACAAACTGGGCGAAGTGATGGGCCCGATGCACGGCTACGACGTGCACAACGAAGCACAATTTGAAACTGCGTGGCAAAGTGCCGTCGCCACCACCGACCGGCCCAGTATCCTCAACGTGCATTTACGCGCGGACGATCCGTCACCGGCACTGCGGCGGCTGGCGGAACATCTGGGCGATATGGTTGCGGGCGGGTAGGCGATGAGGTGTTTTGTCCCCCTCCTTACGAACGTATTCCTTCCTGGCCATGCCAGTTCCTTTGTTGGACTATGCGCACTCCCAAACTTCAACTTTATTTGTTTCGTTGTTAATTTTTCTCGAATAGACATAAAAGTGGCCTTGAGATTCTGTTGAACACCAAATTGTTTCGCGTGCGCCTAACATAAAAAAATAGACGTTGTAGTACATAACACCAAAATATAGTACGCAGGGTGGCGGGATTTCCTGCCACCCTGTTTGGCCCTGGCTATCACAAACACGCTACCGATTCGCGAAACAATCGGGCCCACCTTCACATCTCCACCGCCACAATCCCGTGCAAATTGGCAAAGCTGGTGGCGCGCGCAATGCTCCAGAAATCCTGGATGAAAGGTGCCGCACGTTGGTCGGCGCGCACTGCGGCGTAGACGGTGCTCCACACGCCGAGTCCCAACGGGCGCAATGCGAGGTGGTCGGTCATGCGGGTTTCGTCGACGGTCCAGCGCGGCAGCGCCGCGACGCCGCGACCGCTGGCGACCAGTTGCAGGATCATCATGGTCAGTTCGCAGGTGCGGCGCGCGGCGGGTTGTACGGCAGCGGGTGACAGGAAGTGCCGGTACACGTCGAGCCGTTCGGGGGCGACCGGATAGGTGATCAGCGTTTCGTCGCGCAAGTCTTCCGGGGCGATGCGCTCCTTGTTGGTAAGCGCGTGGTGCTGGGGCACGACCAGGACCATTTCGTGTTTGAACAAGGCTTCGTAGTGAATCGCGCCGCGTTCTTCGGGGTCGGAAGTTATCAATAAATCGATGTCGCCGTTGAGCAACGCGGGATAGGGCTCGAAGTTGAACGCG
>JANOOV010000035.1:0-5399 GCA_031421535.1 Gammaproteobacteria bacterium | reverse complement strand
TTCCACGGCTTCGTAACGCAGGAAACGTTCACGCTGGGTGAGTTTCTAGCAAATCGTTTCGGACGTTATTACGCGCCGGAGTGAAGTAGAGCAAACATCTACAAACCATGGCCATCTGATTACTGACGGGCACGGCGCTCGCCCCCTCTTCTGATCAGCATCAAGGGTGGCAACGAATTACTTCAAACCCTGCGTTATAGATAAATTATGGGTTGCCAGTTTCGATACCCCCCCTGTAGTGTCGGCGTCAGGGTGAGGGAGGAGTAAGGACGGACTGACAAAATTAATATCAGCAGCAGTAGTGTTCCGGTTGCTTTATCGAACAGTCCTTCACACTTCCCTTATGCCGAGCACGCCAGTTTGGCGTTGTGACAATTTCTGTTCAGGAGGTGTACAAATGCAACCGCGAAATATTCAAAGTGGATTTCTTGTTTTGTTTGCCGTGCTTTCCGCGTGGCTGATGCCTTGGGTGGCGTCAGCGGCGATCACTCTCATACCCGCTGCACCTACGACTGGGGACAGTGTTCAGATTGAAGTGACGTGGAATGTATCCAGCCCGTGTCACACCGTTGGCTATACCCAAAGTATCGTTGCCAACCGGATACGCATTGATCTCACCGCCGTGGCACGGCCGGGGGGTGGGTGTGCGGGGGTGATTGTCAGGCGCACCGTGACGGTTCCCGTGGGTGTGCTGGCGGCAGGCAACTATGCTGTGGAGGTTTATCAGGGGAACTCCCAACTACTTTTCACTGCCGCGTTCGATGTGATTACATCAAGCGTTGTGGTCATCCCGCAGGAAGGGCAGGCAGTTCACTTGCGAGTGCGGCCGCGTCCCCCGGGTAACTACGACGTACAGGTGGAAGCCATGTTTATGATGCCCAGCGATTGTTTCGCAGCTTCAGGTTCCGCCAGTGTTATCGGCAACTCCATTCGCGCCGACGTGACGGTGGTTACGACCGGAAGGATTTGTACGGCGCGGGTCACACCGCAAGTATTTACGAGCCCGCCGTTGGGTGAACTGCCCCCAGGAAAATACAACGTCGTCACCTACTATAACGGCCTCCCCGGAGTGCGCGGGGATTTTACGATCATGCCGGACGTCATTCCGCTGAGCCCAGAGTTGCTGTTCTCTGCCAACCCGCCAAGCAGCTTCGATGAAGTTAGCGTACAGGTTTCTGCAACCCTGCCAGGTTCGTGCTATGCGATGGTCGCCTATCCCGCCATCACGGGTAGTGAAATTCGTATCGACGTGTCGTTGGTAGGTACTCATGTGGGATGTGTCGATCAGCCGACACTGCTGGGCACGCGGGGTTCTTTGGGAAAAATAGCCTCGGGGAGCTACGTCGTTCACGTGTACTTCAACGGCGTACTCAGGCTCACCAGCGATTTGACCGTCACTCCCAGCGCCGATCTGGCGTTGTCGCAGACCGTGGCTCCCAATCCGGTGAAACGTAAAGGCGTTGTTTTGCACAGTATCGATGTAGTCAATAACGGTCCCGATGCTGCGGGTGGAGTTACCGTGAGCAGCGTATTGCCGACTAATCTTTCGTATGTAAGAGCCTCGGCGTCACAGGGAGCTTGTACGGTGACGAATGAGCGGGAGGTCACGTGTGCGTTGGGGTCATTGCGTTCGGGTGTGATTGCGAAGGTTGGGATATTGGCCAGAGCCCAGACAGTCGGACTCGCCACACTGAGCGCAACCGTCAAAAGCGACGCGGTGGATTTCGCGAGCGCCAACAACTCCGCCGGTGCGGATATTCTAATTCGTAAGTAACCCTGCGATAGAAACGCGACGTACGGTGCGTCGCGTTTCTTCCCCACTCAACTGTTCTGCTGGATTCCCGCGACGTGCCATGTGGGCGTGGCGTGGGTCAGGTCTTTCACCACGTGCCAGGTCTCGCTGAAGGGTGCTGCATTACTTGCGGCGTCTTCACGAATCATCCCGGTATAACGCACGCTTGCGATGATGCGCTCCTGCTCGGTGGCGGCTTCGAGTAATTCAGCATTGAGCGTCACGACTTCGGTGCGTTGCGGCGTATTCTCGCGCTCCTGAATTTGCATGGCGAGTTCCGCGTACAGCTCCGGGGTGGTGAAGTCGCGGATGTCGCGCAGGTCGTTACTGTCGTTGGCGGCTTGCAGGCGGATGAACGATATTTTTGCCTGTCGGACAAACTCTTCCGCATCGAAACCCACCGGGTAGCGGGGTGACTCGGTGACCGCAGCGAGCGATGAGGCTGCAACTGGCCCGGCGCTGACCGGGAAATCCGCCACCGGATTTACCGTTGCGGGTTGCGGAGCGTCGGCTGCTGTCACGCCTGCATACTGCATGGCGGGCGCGGGGTCAGGTTGTGACTTGCGCCGCAACATCTGGAATAAAAAGAACCCGACGGCCGCCAGCGCCAGCATCGCGAACATGCTGCCGATGGCGGCGCCCATCGCGCTGCCGCCAAACATGGCCATCAATCCGGCACCGATGCCAAGGCCGGCGAGTGGTCCCAGCCATCTGGAAAAACCGCTGGATGCCGGTGGTGTCGCGGGCGCAGGAGTCGCAGGCGCTGCTGCGCCCGCTTGCGTTGGCGCTGCCGCAGGGGCGGCCGGGGCAGGCGCGGGGGCCGCGCGTTTCATGCCCACCGATGAGCCGCCGCCCAGGCGTTTGGCTTCAGCCGGAGTGACCACCAGTAAACTTAAACTTGTTATTGCTGCGACGACCAGCAGTGTTGCCAGGATTCGTTTCATGTTTTTCCCCACTGTTGCAACGCTCCACAATTGGCGCGCGAGCCAGAGTATAGCGCTAACGCGAGAATAGTTTGGTGACAAAAAAACATCGATTCAGGGTCGCGTTACCGGTCAAGATTCCCTTAACTTTGCCGATGCAGTTCGGACCCCACAGAAAACCCGATCCGGCATGAAAAAAACCTCCTCCAAAGCAGTGATCGTGACCGGTGTTCTCGCCATGATTGCTTTGCAGGCGTGCGTGATGTGGGTCTGGCGCTTGAGCGAAGGCCAGCATGAGCAGCGGCTGGCGAATATCATCAATGCACAGCGCGAACAACAACTCATCTTCACGATGCGCGACGCCGCGCACAAGCGCGCCCTGTCGTTGTTCCGCATGGCGGAGCTTCCGGATCCCTTCGCCCGTGATCGCGAACACCTGCAGTTCATGCAGTACGCGAACAATTTCGTCCGGGCGCGTAATGAACTGATCGCACTTCAAGACTTGCATCTGCGCCCGGATGCCCAGGAACGGCCATTGTGGGAAAGTGTGCGCCCCGGGGTGGCGCACAGCGCCCGCATTCAGGAGGAAGTCGCAGAGATGCTGCGTTCCGGTCGTGACTCTCAAGCGCATGAGTTATTGGGGCACGCCGTTATAGCTGCCCAGGAATCGGTCATGAGTTTACTGACGGAAATATTGCAGGGCGCCGACGCCGCCGTGCAGAAGGAGTTGGAGCGGGAAAAGGATTCGAGTCGCACGATGTCGGTTCTCGTGCTTATCCTCGGCGGTGGTGCGCTGGGCGCTGCCGTCGCCATTGGCGTGCTGGTGTTGGTGCGCACTGCGCGGGTGGAACGCACCTTGGTCGATCAGTCACAGCATATGGAGAAATTGAAAGACCTTGCGGAAAGCGCCAGCCGCGCCAAGTCAACATTTTTGGCGAATATGAGTCATGAGATTCGCACGCCGCTGACGGCGATTATCGGCTTTTCGGAGGCGTTGTTGGACCGTAGCGCTTCAGCTTCCGATCATCTCAACGCGGCGCAAACGGTAACTCGCTGCGGCAAGCATTTGCTGCAAGTGATCAATGACATTCTGGACTTGTCCAAGATCGAAGCGGAAAAGTTGCACATCGAAAAACTCAGCGTCGATCTGTTCCAGATTCTCGATGAAGTGCGTGCGCTTGCGTCCGTGCAAGCCAGCGGCAAGGGTATTGCGTACGGCGTCGATTACCAGTTCCCGTTACCTGCGAGCATCGACAGCGATGCGATGCGACTCAAGCAGGTTCTTTACAATTTGGTCAGCAACGCGATCAAGTTTACGCACCGTGGCGGCGTGCGCGTGCAGGTGCGCTACGCAGCCGAACGCAATCTGCTGTGCTTCGACGTCATCGATACCGGAATCGGCATGACCGACGAGCAAAAGAAGGGTCTGTTCACGGCATTTAATCAGGCGGATGTGTCCACATCGCGGAAGTTTGGGGGGACGGGTCTGGGCCTGTATCTGTCGCGCACGCTATGCCGTAATTTAGGCGGAGACATCACGGTGGAAAGCGCGGAAGGTATCGGCAGCACCTTCACCGCGAGCATCGACGCGGGAGTGTCCGCTGCGGCAAGCCTGATCACACGAATCCCGCCGGTGCTTGAGCAAATGCACAGCCAAACCGTGATCGAGAAACGTTGCGGCGCGGTACTGCTGGCGGATGACGTCGAGGAGAACCGGCAATTGATTTCATTGTATCTGCGCAAGGTCGGGGCGTCGGTCACTTGTGTCGAGAATGGATTGCATGCCGTGAACAGCGCGTTGGCGGGTGCGTTCGATCTCATTCTGATGGATATGCAAATGCCGGTGATGGACGGCCTGGAAGCCACCACTTTGCTGCGCAGTCGCGGCTACACCCGGCCGATTATCGTGCTGACGGCGAACGTCATGAAAACCGATGTTGACAAATATCTGCACTCCGGGTTTGACGGATTTATCGGCAAGCCGATCAACCGTGTCGAGTTCATGGCAACGGTGGCGCGCTACCTCAAAATGGCTGATGCGCACAAGATAACCACAAGCGCAGTGGCGCTTCCGGCACTACGCTCCGAGTTGCTGGATCGCGAGCCGGAGCTGGCCGAGTTGGTTGCGAAATTTTTGCGCGCGCTTCCCGACTACGCGGCAGAACTTGCCGCGCTGTGCCGCAGCAAAAAATGGGCGGAGCTTACCGCGCAGTTGCACGATTTCAAATCGATGTCGGGGAACTACGGATTCCCGCAAATCAGCACGCTCGCATTACAGGTAGAGGAAGAGATTCACGGTGAGCACTTCGACACGGTGCCGCGCCTTATTGAGCAATTAGTCAATATGGCGGCGCAGGCGTGTCCCGCAGTAGCCACGAATTGACCGCGTATTTTCCCTTCGCTCGCGTCGCGGAGGTGCGCAAGGTGTTGAGGATGCGCGTTCGAAGTCATGGTCCGGCCCCGCAAAATTTTGTGTAAATCCTTCCCGCTCATTTCTGAGTCGTGATCCTAGTCGCTTGATCCCGCGCTTGGTGGTCTGGGCTGATGTACGGATTCCTGGCCGGTATCCTCAATATGAAAAACATGAATTTGAGCAATTAGGGTTCTCACCGTAGCATGGCTCGTACACGTTAATTTACGGGCATACGGCAATGGCAGGTAAAACACTTTACGACAAACTCTGG
>JANOOV010000034.1:0-4015 GCA_031421535.1 Gammaproteobacteria bacterium | reverse complement strand
GGTTACATCGCCAAGGCCAATGTGAATTGGACCGAGCTCAACAAATAATCAACCTGCGCGCGCTTGCAATACGCACACAACATTCGCTGCATTTAACCGTTACTCAGGAGTAATAACTATGAAAGCTGCAATCGTCATCCTCTCCGATCCAAAATCTGGTTCCGAAGAAGCCCTGGGCCGAGTCTTTAATGCGTTGGCTGCCGCTTATGATTTTCAAAAAAACGGCGCAGAGGTCACTATTCTATTTCAAGGTGCGGGAACACGCTGGGCTGCCGAACTCACCCAAGCAAGCCATCCCGCCCATGCGCTATTCAATGCGGTAAAAGACAGTGTTAAGGGTGTGTCTTGTGGTTGCGCGGCTGTTTTTGGCGCCACCGATGAGGCAACAAAATCTGGCTTCGATCTGATTAAGAATAACCCTGTGCCGGGTACCCCAGGTCTGCCGAGTTTGCATGCGTTGATTCGTGACGGTTACACCGTGCTGACGTTCTAAGAAAGCGAATGCGACGGCGAAGGCGCGGCCACGCGTCTTCGCCTGCTGCATGCTATATCCAAGCGAGTAGTGTAAGCATGATGATTTTTTTAAGGGGAACGGTCTATGTCACATCGATTCGCTGAAATCATGTTCACGGACAGCGTGAAGGCCGTCCAAGATCACTACCACACCCGTACACACAACGAACGGCTCGCGCAACAAGGTGGCACGAACACGGCGCTAACCCAACAGGAAGTTGAATTTATCGAAGCGCGCGACGGCTTTTATATGGCGACGGTAACGCAGACGGGTTGGCCCTACGTCCAGTTCCGTGGTGGCCCACGGGGTTTCATCAAGGCGCTCGACGAGAACACGCTCGGTTACGCCGATTTTCGCGGCAACTTGCAATACATCAGCATGGGCAATCTCAGCGGCAATGATCGCGTCGCGCTATTCTTCATGGACTACCGCAACCGTGTGCGGCTCAAACTCCTGGGTCATGTCTGCGTTGAGGATGCTGCATTGAATCCAGAGCTTGCCACCACGCTGGAAGTGCCAGGTTACCGTGGGCAAGTCGAGCGCGCCGTGCGCATTAGCGTTGCAGCATTCGATTGGAATTGCCCACGGCATATCACACCTAAGTTTGCGGAGGATGAAGTCGCACGGGTGATCGAGCCGATGCGTGTGCGTATTGCGGAACTTGAAGAAGCGCTGGTCCGTAGGTCTGCAGCAGCGATCCAAACATGATTCCAACGGACGGCGTAGAGTTGCGTAAGCTAAGGCAGCGTATGCCGCACACACACTTCACTACGGGGGCAATCGATATGGCAACGCCTGATACGCATTGCGCAGAGTCCGATGCGTCTGCGCAATTTACTGCGGAGGTCCACACCTATCGTACGGATCTGTTGCGCATTGCCAAGCTGCAATTACGCGACGATGAAGCGGCTGCGGATGTCGTGCAGGAAACTGTACTTTCGGCGTATCAGTCGCGACACACGTTCGCGGGAAAGTCGAAATTGAAAACCTGGTTAATCGGTATTTTGAAATTCAAAATTATCGATGCGCTGCGCCTCCGCAGCCGGGAACCCGTGGCGGTATCTCGCCTCAAAGCGGAGTTGGATATCGAAGATATCCAAGCACTCTTTGACACCGAGGGAATCTGGCGCATCAAACCCAGTACCTGGGAAGACCCCGAGTCCGCTGCGCGCCAGCAAGATTTTATGAAAATCATGGAACTGTGCCTGGAAAAATTACCGCCTAACTCGGCACGCGCGTTCATGCTGCGCGAACTCTTTGAAGTCGATTGCGAAGAAATCTGCACGCTCATGCCTGTTTCCCGCAATCATCTGGGCGTGCTGTTGTACCGCGCACGCATGGCGCTGCGTGGTTGCCTGGAAGTAAATTGGCAAGGTCTTGCATAGGAGCACGAACATGTCGAATTGCAAACAAGTCACACGCCTGCTCTCGGAGGCTTTAGACCATGCCCTCGGAACCGAGGAAGCGGATCGCGTTAGAAAACACTTGGCGATCTGCCCGGCGTGCGAAAACTGCCGCCAACATTTTCTTAAATTGAGAATCTGGCGCGATGCGGTACGTGGCGAGATGGACGCGCTGGCACCGCGACCAGCGTAGTTTTCTAAAGCTCGCGCCGCAGCGGCACGAGCAACATCAATCTCCCCGTTTGGGGATCGCTAATTCCGAGGGAGGCGCAATGGGGAGGGGGAGGGCGAGGCGGACTATAACTCCCGTCGGCGCATGCGGCTGGATCGTCATGTGACCACGCTCCTGGTACAGCGCACGCAAGCGGGCGCGGATATTGTTGAGACCGACGCCCGCGCCGCGTTCCGCACGCAGACCCAGGCCGGTGTCGATCACCTCAATGATCAATGTGTCGCCCGCAACTTGCGCGCTAATACGCACTTCGCCGCCTTCGATCTTGGGTTCCAGACCATGCTTCACCGCATTTTCCACCAAGGGCTGGATCAGCAAGGGCGGCAACGCGAGGCCGCGTAATTCAGCGGCGACGTCGATGTGATAACGCAAGCGCGTACCCATGCGCAAAGTTTGAATTTCAAGATAGGCGGTCACCAGGGCGAGCTCTTCATCCAGCGTGGTTTGCGCAACACGCGTGCGTTGCAAACTGGAGCGCAGGTAGTCGGTGAAATGTTCGAGCATGCGCCGCGCGCTGTGCGGATTAGTCTCGATCAGCCCCACCACGTTGGAGAGTGTGTTAAACAAAAAATGCGGCTCGATCTGCGCCTGTAATAATTTCAGCTGCGTCTCGGTGAGGCGACGTTCCTGGTCCAGACGTTTTATATTTTCTGCTTGCAAGGCGGCCTGGCTTTGCAACAGCGCGCCACGCGAATAAAAGTAGTACGAGATGATGATGCCGAATACCACGGCGGCAACGAACGAGACCACGACGATTCTCGGTTGGGTCGCAAACAGGTCGATGAGGGAAATGTTTGTGAGTAGGCTACCGATCACTATGCCGCAGATCGAGCCTAAGGGCACGGCAAAAAAACGCACGTTCACGCCACCGACTTGAGGCGGCAGCACGCGCACTAAAATGTGCGCCAAGGCAAAGATGCTCAACCCGATGGACTGGGCAAAAATGACATTGGTGAGTAAATCGATTTCGGTCAATACGGCAAGGAATCCGCCGATCAGAAAATTGAAAAGCACGCACAGCAAAAATTCCTTGCCGAATGCACGCCAAAAGGCAGGCCCACATAGGGTTGAGGTGCTCATTCAAATAATATTCGGGCTAGATGCGCTGTTATGCGTGGAGTTGTATCGCCACTCTGCGAACACCAGGTTGGGCACCCAACAGAGCCATGCAATGACGGGATAAGCGAGTTCAAACTCGATGCCGGCGACCATAGAGGACGGTAAGTAGAATCGCAATGTTACAGCGGCGAACGTAAGAGAGAAGTTTCGTACCATCCACTTGCGATGCTCGCCGATAGCACCACGGCGAACGGCGAGGTAAGCGCGTATACCGGTATAGAGCCAAGCTAGCGCAAGCAGTGCAAAACCGAGCCTGGCCACGGGACCACCGAAAGCATATTGCGACATGTAAAGACCGGATAGACCGCCTACGAGAACTCCCACTGCCAAATAGGTACGGCCGAGCCAACGGTGGAGGTTAGTGTGTGTTTGCCTGAGACGTGCAGAAAACTGCAACGGACCCAGTGTTAAAGCAACGATGGAAGCAAAGGCGTGGGTATAAATACCGGTGGAATGCGCTAAAAAATTCGCCTGCATATCGGGATGCACCAGTGAACCCAACGGCAGAACCCCATAAGCGAAAGCCGCATAACCGGCAACCCCGAAGGCCAGGAAGTAGAGCAAGCCATTACTAATCGAGCGCATGGAATTTCCTTTTAGATAGTGTCATTGCAACGCACGCTGCCAGACGAAATACAGCGTGAGTTTTTCCGGCAGCAGCCGGTATGCAGCGGCGTGTTTGCCGCCGAAGGAGCGCAAGCCCCATTCAAAGTATTGACCATCGCCGTCGTAACGCAATGCCGCTGT
>JANOOV010000033.1:0-12192 GCA_031421535.1 Gammaproteobacteria bacterium | reverse complement strand
AGTTTACGTTCACTGCCAAATTGCATTTCGGTGATGGTGCAGGTGATCGGGAAGGAGCTGTCGGTCGTGCGCTGACCGCGTATTTGGGTATTTACGCCAAGTACCGCAGCGGCGCTGCCTTGGGCATAGTCGGCGAAATGGCGCTGATATTGTTGCCGATACGGGTCGGCCAGCAGATTGCTGAACAAGGTTCCGACCAGATGTTCGGCATCGCGGCCAAACATTTCTTCCGCCGCCGAATTCACCGACTCGACCACGCCGGTGGGGTTGGTGGTGATGATGGCGTCCACGATATGATCCAGCACCCTGCGCATGCGCGACTCGTTGTGATGCAGATGTTTTTCGTAAATCTTGCGCGCGGTGATTTCCGTGTTTGATCCGGCGATGCGACGGGCCTTGCCCTGCTCATCGCGCAGTGCCAGCCCGCGCATCAGGAACCAGTGGTATTTGCCGTCTTTGTGCAGCAGGCGATGCTCGCTTTCAAAATAATACGACAGCCCATTCAAGTGCGCCTTGAGTGCTGCAAGGGTTTTTTCCGTGTCATCGGGGTGCAGGCGTTTCACCCATTCGTCGAAGTGATTTTCAATCTCGTGATCCTGGTAACCAAGCATGTCTTTCCAGCGCGGCGAGAAGTAAATATCGTTACTGACGGCATCCCAATCCCACAAACCGTCATTGGCGCCGCGCACCGCCAGTGAGTAGCGTTCCTGTTCCTTGAGCAAGGCGGTTTCCGTCGTGTTGATTTTGCGTACCACCAACACGCTGATGGCGGCGCCAAAGCCGATGGTGCTGAGGCTCAGCAGCACCATGAATAACACGTAGGCCAGGCGGTAGTCGCTATTGCCTGCTTTCACTGACTGCTGGTATTCCACGTCTTCAAGTTTGTGGATTTCCTTGACGGTGGCGACGATCTCATCCTGCTTTGGAATTACCTGCCGGGCGAGGTAGTCATGCGCCTCAACGAGCTTGCCGCGTGTTGACAGTTCGATCAAACGTTCGTGCAGCGGACGCACTTCAAGTGTCAAACGGCTTTGTTTGTCCAGCAGTGCGCGTTCGCCGTCGGTCAGCGGCAGGTCGAGCAGCGCGATGCGGGCATTCGCAAAATCTGTCCCCAGCCGGTGGTAGCGCAACATTTCCGCGTCCTGATCAAAGCGGTCACTGATGTTGGTCATAAGGATCAAGCTGATCGCACGCTCACGCACGGCGATGTGCATGGCGTTCAGCAGACCGGTTTTCGTAAAGTGCTGCAAGGTCACGTTGTTGACATCGTGGTGAATCGACATGAAACGCACGACGCCCGCCAGCGTGACCACAATCATGATGGAGATCAGCGCGGCGAAACCTGCAATGACGGTGGATTTGGAATTTTTGTTATACATGGTGGAAAGGGCGGGAAGTTTATGCGGCGTCTTGCGGTTCCGGGAGCGCAGTTTCCGACTTACGGGCGAAGAAATCCAGCCATTCCCCGAGCAATTGATTGATCTGGCGTTTTTCGTCGCGTTGCAGCATGTGTTTATTTGGGTAGCCGTACTCAGGTTCAAAGGCGCCGTGGCCGCAACAACTCGTCACCTCGGCAACTTTAGCGTCGTGATACATCCGCACCGTCATGTTCAGGTGCAGTGTCGGCGTGCTTTGGGGATTTAATGTCACGGTGACGTCCACCACGCTGGTGTAGCGGTGATCTTCCTGCAACGCGATTTCAAAGCGCAGACCGGTGGGGTGTTTGATGCGATGACATACACCGGTCACGTTGCGAAACAAATGCAGCAACTTGCCGTAGTTGGTTTCATACAACGGCGTTTGGTTGTAATAGTGCTTGGGCGCACAGCGCATATTCACCGCCGGATTCCTTTCTGTTTGACTCATAACTGAATCATAAACATGTTTACGGTCGCTTGGCCACGTTGATTAGTTCTAATGATTCCCAGCCGCGCTGGTTTTCCCCACCCCCGCACAAAACCAGTGCGGTGGGAATCAGCGCGGGGATGGGACAAATAGTGTCGGCCAATGGGGCGTGCGATGCAGGCGTATTCTGTGACGAAGTTGCTAGTATCATGATCCGTAAATATCGGAACCAATGAAACGGATGGATGTTTTTGCCCTGCGAGGCGCAGACCCGCCGCAATACTGTACGTATTGCAAGGGGCTGCAACGACGCAGGGCAAAAAAAGACGCCGTTTCATGTTTCGATATTTACGGGTCGTGATGCTAGGTTAACCATGTTTTCATACGCGCGCGCAGCCGCAGTAAGGCTTGGCTCAACAATTGGCTGGTGCGCGATTCGCTGACGCCAAGAACCGTGCCGATCTCGCGCAGGTTGAGTTCGTTGTCGTAGTATAAAGTCACGATCAGGCGCTCACGTTCGGGTAGCGCGGCGATGGCGCGCGACAGGCCGTTGCGGAAATCATCGTCCTGTAATTCAGTCAACGGCGTGGATTGCGGTTCACCGAGCCCTTGATGGATGGCGGCATCGTCGATACCCACGTCTTCCAGATTGGTCATGCGGAATACGGCGGCTTCTTGCAGCAGCTTGTAATACTCGTCCGGGCTCATGCCGAGTTCTTGCATTACTTCCTGATCGCGGGCGTCGCGGCCCATAGCGTTTTCCACTTTACGTATCGCCTCGGCGACATCACGCACCTTGCGATGCACCGACTTTGGCGCCCAATCGTTACGCCGCAATTCGTCGAGCATTGAGCCGCGAATGCGAATGCCGGCGTAGGTTTCAAAGCTTGCGCCTTGTGTGGAGTCGTAGTTGCGCCCGGCGTCGAGCAAGCCAAGCATGCCGGCCTGGATCAAGTCATCGACCAGCACCATGGGTGGCATGCGTGCCAACAGATGGTAGGCGATACGTTTGACCAGCGGCGCATAGCGCACCACGAGGCTGGTTTGCGCTTCGCGGTCTTGGGGTTTGTGGTCAGACATAGGTGTTGCGCGTACCTCGAAACCTTCAGTTATCCCAGCAGGCGGTACGCGGCAATGCGCAGGCCAAAAAATACTGAATGACTGGGCTTGAGTTACGGCAAGGCAGGGGAGAACTTTAGATTGAAAATGCAAACCATCATGCAGGATTCAGAACCGGTTCCGGAAATTAGGAACTGGGGCGCACTGTTTTAGTGGAGGGGGATCATGGACTTTGAGCTGCAATTTTCCGACAAAGAAATCACGCCAGTGGCTCATGCAATTCATGCTGTCGGTGTGGTGCGGCGCCCATCGCTTCGAGCACGGCGAAGTGACGCGGCATGACGGGATATTGCAACAGCTGTTCGGTGGGACGCGGATGGCGAACGCGCCGTTACTGTAACGATGGAAGAATCGCTTTCTTTGCAAGTGTTCCGTAAATGTCAGCAACGACGACTTACGGCGCGGCAGACGGAAATCGTGCTCGCGCTGGTGCGCGGCCAGTCCTGTCCCACGATAGGCGGGCAATTGAATATCAGTCCGCACACGGTCGTCGATCATGTGCGCAGTTGTGCTGCCAGCTCGGAGTACCGAATCGGGATGTGCTCGTGGTGCGGATACTCACTCGAACCTGAAAAAAGCAGTGATGGTCTGAGTGTTGTTAAGCGCTCACGTTGTGAGCGCCAACCTGCGGCGTACAACAGGGCGGAAATACGGGAAGTAAACTCGCTGCCGTTTTCAGTCGCCACGCGTCAGTAGAAAAATTGCAATCCGACCGCGAGCTGGGAAAAATTATTTTCGTCGCTGGTGATAAATTCCACGACCACGTTGCGGTTGTGGTCCAGTCGCAATAGGGTGCCAATGCCCCAGTCCACACCGACGTCGCTGTCGTTGCCGGTCGAAGTATCTTTAAACGCCGCGTAGCGCAGGCCGACTTTGCCTTTGATATGGACGCGCGGCTCGATGGGGTAGGCGTACGCTAAGAACACAGCGGTTTTATTGAAGGTAAGTTCGCCGGTGTTGCCGTGCATTTTTGAAAAACTCTTGAAGAACTCGCCTTCGACGCCCAGATGCGGCAGCAGTCGCGGCAGGTCGCGACCCACGCTTACGCCTGCGGCGTAGGCGTTGTTGTACCCGTCCAGCGCCGCCAGTACGCCCACCGCACGTGCGTAATTTTCAGCATGCGCGTGATGCCACCCGGCCAGGGTGAGAACGACAATAAGAGTGCGCAGAAAAAGAGACATGGCGACGGCAAGTATAGGAGATTTAGCGCCGCCTGCCGTGATCGGTATGGATGATGGATTATTGTTTGACGATCGTTGCGGATTCGCGTGGCGTTTTATGCAGATCGGTAAGTTGGCGGTTGAGTACCGCCTGCAAGCGTGCGACATCAACGGGCTTGGCAAGATAATCGTTAAAACCGCTCAGACTAAGTGTGGCGCCCAGTGCACTGGAGTTGGTGATCATTGCGACCACCGGAATGTCGCGCGTCACCGGATGATTACGCAATCGGTGCAATACCACCGTACCGTTGACGCCGGGAAGCGCCATGTCGAGCAGGATCAATGCGGGTGGATTGGCGGTCGCCAATTTGATGCCGAGTTCGCCGGTATGCGAGTGGAGCAAATTCAGATTTTGCAACGCTGTAAACATGTGCCGCATTAAGCGGATATCGTCCGGGTTGTCTTCAATATGCAGAACGGTGAGCGTATCGGGCGCGGTGGTTGTTTCCTTTGTCGCCGGGGCGCTGGGCGTTGAGCGATGGTGTGTCGCGAGGCCGGAGTGGGTTGGCAGCAAGATTCCAATACGTAATGCGGAAGTAACAACTGTGTTCACAACGCTGTTGGTCGAGTTGCCGACGCTACTCTGGCCAGTGCAGGCCGCTAACGTAAACATGGCGGCAAAGATCAAAAGTCGCAACATCTGTGTTTTTACCTGTTAGCGGGCGACGGTCGTTGCATTGAAATGCATGCGTAAATCAATGCAGGTTTTTCTTGGCGAGATGGTTGACCAATCGCGTATCCCAGTCAACGTGCATATGCACGAGCTGCGCGGAACAGTAGGTGCAAGGAGCGTGCGATAGAAAACTGCCGTAGCAAGTTACAAGGTATGCAGCTTGGTGATTTCCATTGCTGCGTCTTTGCGGATATTTACGCCGGAACAGCGTTTCAAACCCTTGATCACGGCATCCAGCGCGCGGTCGAGTAATGGCACTTCTTCAACAACGGACGCACGCAAGTCACGGAAATCGGCGGCGAGCTCCTGTGTTGACTTGTCGGCCACGACTTTGTACATGCGGTCCACGAAAGTGTATTCACCCAGCACTTCACTTTTCCAGGCGAGTTTGCCGCGTACGGTGCTCAGGTTTTCTTGCAGGAATTCGACCCATATGCCGAGGTTCAGCCCGGAGACGAAATCGGTGTGTTCGTCAAAACCCGGTGCTGTTTCGAGGTCCTGCGCTGCGGACGGCTCCTGCAATACGATGTCTTCCATCAGCGTCGGCACCGTGCTCAGATCGTCGATCAGTTGATCGATCATGTTTTTTGCCCGCTCCGGTGCAGCGGTGGTTTTGCTGCGGCTTTGATCGCCCTTCAGGCTGGCCAGATGCAGGCGTTCGAGTTCGAGCAGCAAACGTTCTTTGTCCTGGCGGGGGTAGGCGATCAACATCAAGCCGTCTTGCAGGCCGTTCAGGATTTTCGGGATGGCCTGAATCAGCCGCGTTTTTTGCTTGTCGATGAGCTTCGGTTGCACGCTCCACACCAGATCATCGGCAAGTTGCAGCGCGGCTTGCCACGCGGCACCCGCGTTGCCGTCGCGCGCGTGGATGAGCGTCAGCACGTCTTTCCATGCGGTAGTCATGAAACTGCGGATGGAAAACGGCAGCTCGGTTGCGCCGATACGTTTTTCAATTTCGTGCGCGATGCTTTCCTTGGCGTCGGCCAGCCGCTGTGCGGCGAGCCGACGTTGACTTTTTTCCGCTTCGAGAAACGCGTCGAAATCGTTTAATAGATCGACGATCAGACTGGCGTCGTGGGTAAACTCGGTGAGCACCGTGTTCACAATGGACGCGACCTTTACATACAGCGGATCTTCGTAGCCGTCGCGGGCTTCGCTCCAGCCGATCCCCGCGCGCGCCAGTTCTTTCAGCAGGCGGCGCACCGGATGATTCTTTTTCGAGAAAAAGGTTTTGTCGACCAGGGCGATTTTCAGTACCGGAATCTGCAAGCGCGCGATCAATGCCTTAAACGCGTCCGGCAGCGATTTATCGTCGAGGATAAAATCGAACAACATGGTCACAATGTCGATGGTATCCGCATCGGCCTGGTTGATGTTTTTGGCGCCTTGCGGATTTTTAGCCGACAGGTGCGAGACGATGGTGTTCTTCAAAAAGCTGGCGATTTCGTCCTTGCCTTTCAGCTCACTCAAATCGGTGGCGGGTTCATTTTGCAATGCCGACAACGCAACCAATACCGTGGGCGTGTCGTAAGCGCCGACGCCTTGCGCACCGCTGCCGGATGCCGCCGTGTGATCGGACATGCCGCGTTGTTCCATGAGCAGGTGTTGCAGCGTACCGAACATTTCCGCCGGTATGGCACCGGGTTGAGACGCATATCCCGCCGACGCATAAGGTGCCGGATTTACGTTGCCTGGCGGAACTGGCCCGGCGTTCCGGGCACGTGCGACGCCGGGAGGGGAATGCGGAATCTGCAGGCGTATCGTCGGCAACACACCGGCATCGACCAGCAGCTTGTTGAGCGCGTAATAGCAGGCGCCCAGCTCGTGAACCAGATAGCGATCCAGCAATTTGTAAGCGATGAGCTTGACCTTGACTTCAACGTCGAGAATTTTCACCGCGCCCTTAAATGCATTGCAGATAACACCCGGCCCGACCGGAAGATTGTCAGCGGTGATTTCCCGGGTGTTACTGAAAATCGCCCGGCAACGCTGTTCGAGTGCGTAGAGTTGTTCTTTGTGCAGGCTGCGCGCTTTGGCGACCATGTTGGAGATGGCCAGCGACTCTTCGAGCTCGTCATCGTTGACCAGCAGCAGATTGTCCAGGACGTCTTTGGTGAACGCATTGACCGCCGGAGTTTTTTCCGCGCCATTGATGGTGTCGTTAAAACCGGTCGCAAATTTGGCCAGAAACACATCCTGCATCGCCTGCTTTTTGAGTCGCAGATGACGCATGGCCTCAAAATATACATTTTGCTCGTCGCTCGACGCGCCCTTGTCGGCGCGGTCGAACAGAAAATCATCGAGGTGATCGAACATCTGTTGAAATAATTTTTGCAAATGTTCGACGGTCGTGACTTTAAGTTGTTTGCTAAGCGTGGGGGCTTGTGCAGTGCCCGAAGCTTTGGCAGCGAACGCAACGACTTTGCTGCTGTTGTTCATAAGTGCCTCTCAATTCCCAACGCCTGAATACTGCTGTTGATCGTAATAATCCCAACTTTTCGGGATAAGTGTCGTGATACTGACGGCAGGTTTGTTGTGTTTGCGGTCGCAATCCGCAGCGATATTGCGAACCGGCTCATGGCGTGACGAAATTTAAGCATCAACCGTCCTGGACGATAAACAACCCGTATCCATTCATGGTTGTTAAGCGTCGTATGAATGCATTGCCGATGGTCACCGCGACTACTCCAGAAACTTCTGAAATCCTGGTGGCACGTCAGCCGATTTTTAACCGCGACATGGACGTGGTGGCCTATGAGTTGTTGTTTCGCGGTAACCATGCGCAGCATGCCAACGTCGTCGATCACGACCAGGCCACGTCGCAGGTGATCATCAACGCATTTATGGAAATCGGTATCGGCAATCTGGTCGGCGATAAGCTGGCCTACATCAACATGCCGAGCGCGTTTCTGCTGGGTGATTACCCGATTCCGTTTCCCCCGGAAAAAGTTGTGCTCGAGATTCTCGAGCACGTTGAAGTCAGCGCGACACTGATTACTGCATTGCGGCGGCTGTCGCTCGCCGGTTACGTGATGGCATTGGACGATTTTGTCTACAGCGAGAAAACCAAACCGTTGCTGAATCTGGCGCGTGTAGTGAAGCTCGATGTACTCGATGTAAAGGCGGATGTATTACGCAAGCAGGTGGGTCAACTGCTGCCGTACAAACTGAAATTGCTGGCGGAGAAGATTGAAACAAAAGCCGTATTCGACCAATGCAAGCGGTTGGGATTTGAATATTTCCAGGGCTATTTCCTGTGTCGTCCGCAGATTGTGGAAGGTGCAACGCTGCCTGCGAGCCGATTGCAACTGCTTAAGTTGCTCGCCGAACTCAATGACCCGGATATTCAAATGCACACCTTGGAAAAGACTGTCGGCAGCGACGTGAGTCTGAGTTACAAACTGCTGCGTGTGGTCAACTCCGCGCAGCACGGAATACGCCAAAAAGTCGAGTCCTTGCGCCATGCACTGATATTGCTGGGCGTGAAAAAAATCAGGGAATGGGCGACGTTGATCGTGCTCACGAGCATCGACAACAAGCCGCGTGAGCTGTTCGTGATTTCGCTGCAACGCGCCAAGTATTGTCAATTGCTGGCACAGGCGCGCGGTGCAGCTAATGTCGATGTCTATTTCACCGCCGGGTTGTTTTCGACGTTGGATGCGCTGCTCGACAAACCGTTGGCCGAGCTGGTTCCGCAGTTGTCGCTTGCGGATGAGTTGAATCAAGCCTTGCTCGACCGCAACGGGCAGATCGGCGCGGTGTTGACCGCCGTAATTGCCTACGAACAAGCCGACTGGAATGGGCTGGCAGGGACGGGGATCGCCGCAGGTCAGATGCGTGATTTTTACCTTGAAGCGGTGCGGTGGTCACGCGAGGCAGCGCAGCAATTGAGTGCAAAATAATGAATCGAATTTCAAGTTGCGACGCGCGCGCACCGATAAAAACACCGGGCAGGTTGACGACTATGGTTCGACGTTGTGAATTATTGCTGGCGGTGCTGCTGATGTTTTTTTCCGGCGCGGTCTTGGCAGCCGGAAAAAACGAAGATCTGCTGCGCGCGGCGTGGGAAGGGCGTATCGATGACGTGCAAAAAATTATCGCCGAGGGCGCGGATATCAATGCCGCGAACGGACAGGGGCGTACCGCGTTGATGGGCGCGAGCTATTTTGGGAATGAGGGCGTGGTGAAGATGCTGCTGGCCGCCGGTGCCGAGGTGAACGCCAAAGACAAGCAGGGCGCCACAGCCTTAATCAGCGGTGCGTTTTCCGGCAAGGAAGAAGTAGTGCGCGCCTTGATCGCGGGCGGCGCGGACGTGAACGCGAAAACCAGCAACGGCATTTCGGCGGCGAAGAACGCCCAAAGCAAGGATTACAAAAGCATCGTGGACATTCTCGCCAAAGCAGGCGCGGAGATCGAAGGCGGGAAAAAGGGCGGCAAAGGCAAAAAGAAATAACCGGTTCTAAACCGCGATGCGGGTTGTGTCGATTGCTTGCACCATGCCCGGTGCGATATGCAAATACACGTTAAATTGCAAGCCGCCGAATTTTGACTCGCCCAACACCACGCGGGCGCGGTGAATTTCCACAATGCGCTGCACGATCGATAATCCCAGGCCGCTGCCCGGTGCGCCGCTGCCCAGCACGCGGTAAAAACGCTTGAAGATTTTTTCCCGTTCTGCGGGCGGAATGCCGCCGCCGCTGTCGGACACACGCAACACAATTTCCTGTTGATCTGCAAATACGCTGACTTCAACGTGTCCGTTCCTGGGGGTATAGCGGATGGCGTTTTCCACCAGATTGCGCATCAGAATGGCCAGCATGACCGGCTTGCCGATGACGATGCCGCGACACTGTGCATCCAGGCTGATGTCGATGTCTTTTTTTACCGCATCGGTGGCCAGCTCCGACAGCACCTCTTGCGCGATCTCTTGCAGGCATGCGGTTTCGTTGCTGAGGCGGATGGCTTCCGGGTCGAGCCGTGCCAATGTCAACAATTGTTCCACCAGCGACGTCGCACGATCCACGCCGTGAATCAATTCGCGCAAGGCTTCGGTGCGCGTGGGTTCGTCATCGGCGCGCAAGGCAACTTGTGCATGGGTTTTTAATGCGGCCAGCGGGGTGCGCAGTTCATGCGCGGCATCGGCGGTGAAATGCAGGATGTCATCGAGCGCCGTGTGCAGGCGTGTAAACAGGTCGTTCAACGCATCCACCAACGGTCGGGTTTCCTCGGGCACGCGACGGTTGTCGATGGGCTCTAAATTGTCAAGCTGGCGCGCCGCGACCGCGCGCGTCACACGCTTGAGCGGGCGCATCGCATAGCTGACACCAAACCAGATCATCAACGCCAGCACCGGCAGCGACAGCACCACCGCCGCCAGCAGCCGCAGCGCCACGTCGTCGCTTAATTGTTCGCGGTGGTCGTAGCGTTCGCCGACCTGCACTTGCAGGTTTTTTTCGGTGTCGACCAGCGCGTAGACGCGCCAGCGATGATCCTTGATTACATGATCGCTGAAGACATCCGGCGCTCCTGCCAACGGATCGGTGGGCGCGTTGTCGGAAAGGGCCACGAGGATGCCGTCGCCCGACCAGATTTGAAACGCCAGGTGCTGTTCGTATTTATGCGCCTGTCGCTTGACACGCTCGGGAAGATTGCGGCTTTTGGGCGGAGCTTGCGCGATATCGGCCAGTTGCTCGTACATTTCATTCGCGCCCAACGCCAGTAGTGCGCGCGCCGACTGCGCCAGTTGTGCGTCGAATAATTCGGTGATTTCGCGGCGATTATCGTAATAATTCTTGATCGCGGTGCCGACCCATACCAGCAATGTGGCGGACAACAAAGTCCACAGCAGGCGCTGACGGATCGACGGGTTCATGACAGTTTATCCACGATGTAGCCGACGCCACGGATGGTGCGGATCAGATCGGCGCCGAGTTTTTTGCGCAAATGATGGATATGTACTTCCACCGCGTTGCTGTCGACTTCGTCTTTCCACGAATACAGACTTTCTTCGAGGCGGCTGCGCGACATCACGCGACCGGCGTTGTCGAGCAGCGTGTGCAAAATCGCGAATTCACGCGGCGGCAGGTCTACGACCGTGCCGCCCTTGGTCACTGCATGTCCGGCGGGATCAAGTTCGATATCGCCATGCGTGAGGAGCGGCGAACGGCGGCCGCCCTGACGGCGCAGCAACGCACGAATACGCGCGCCCAGTTCATCGAGATCGAACGGCTTGATCATGTAATCGTCCGCGCCGCGATCCAGGCCGATGATCTTGTCGTTGACCGAATCGCGTGCTGTCAAGATCAGCACCGGCAAGTCCTTGCCGCTGCTGCGTACATGATCCAGCACGTCCAGACCCGAGCGGCGCGGCAAACCCAGATCGAGAATCATCAAGTCATAATTTTCGTGCGCAGCGGCGGCATCAGCAGCGTCGCCGTCCATCACCCAGTCCACCGCATACCCGGCCTGGCGCAGGCCGGCGTGTATTCCCTTGCCGAGCAATTTGTCATCTTCGACGAGCAGCAAGCGCATACGCATTCCTCTGAAAAGAAATCGGCGCAGGGGTCAGTCCCTGCGGTTGCTATCGTAACGCGCGCAGTGAATTCGCGCCTTGAGTTCTACACGAGACATGCCGTAGCATGCCTAGCGCTCCCACCTTTACGCTTCATATAAGAGTGATCACGTCGCATGGTTGCTTACAGCATCACGCTCATTCAGGACGGACTGTACGTCGTCGAACAGTCCTTCGCTCTGTACGGCGCGGAGCTTGGCATTCGCATGACCATCATCCGCAGCAACAACGACGCGTTGTGGCTGCACTCGCCGGTGCGCTTCGGCGCGAATCTCGCCGCGCAGATCGCGACGCTGGGTTCGGTGCGCTCGATTGTTTCCCCCAGCAAAATGCATCGTCTGTTTCTGCCCGAATGGATCGCCGCATATCCACAGGCGGTGCACTACGTGCCGATGGGCATGACGCTGCACGCGCCGGGCGGAAAGCTGCCAACTACCTTGAGCCAGACTCCACCCAAGCTGTGGCAGGAGCAAGTCGAGCAGGTGGAAGTGCAGGGCATCCCCGAGTTGAACGAAGTGGTATTTTTTCACCCGGCAACGCGTACTTTGATCTTGACCGACCTGTGTTTCAACATCCGTGCGGGCGGGTTGTGGACGCAGCTGTTTTTCACGCTCAACGGCACCTGGAGCCGTTTCGGTCCCACGCGTATTTTTCAGCGTTTTATTCAGGATCGCGTCGCGTTTCGTACGTCGATTGACCAGATTTTGCGCTGGGACTTCGACCGTATTATTGTCTCGCACGGCGAGACCATCGAGCGTGGCGGT
>JANOOV010000032.1:0-4359 GCA_031421535.1 Gammaproteobacteria bacterium | reverse complement strand
GAAAGTGGGTCTGAAAAATTGCCAAATACAAATGAAAACTATTGGGGAATAAGACCAGTCAAAAACGTGGTAGACAGACATAGCTAATTTAACTACAAGAAACGCTGGTAGCACTGCAGATAAAATATATAGCCAACGTCTCGACTGTACGCGTGTACCCATAAAGAAATATATTAGATGTTTAGCGCGCATTTATTTGTGCAACATAACGTGATGTTGAGCGGCGCGGCCCCAAGCCTACCAGGAAACGCACCGCTGTCCCACCGCGTCCGCTCGAACTACAGGTGTACGCCCAGCATGGGCATGAACTTACGGGGTGAAAGTCCCCTGTCGGAGGATTCAACGTTGACCATGTTGTTAACGTCCATAACGACTAGCCGAAGGCAAGGGCAATGCTGCGAAGTATTGTCCAAAGGAAGCCGAAGTGCAAAACGACGAGCCGACGAACAGACGACGGCATGGATGCCGGAGGTCCACACCCGCGCAAAGCCAGCGCGTTGCGAATGAAGAGCAATGCAGGAGCAATTGCCGGAACTGGATACAAGGCTGAGCCGCAGGGTCGAGCTGGCACAGGACAGCAAAGACCACGAATTCGCGCGGTACAGTAAATCCGGCGGTTGTGTCGTGACAGATATTTGCTCCTGCAATATCTGCATTTCCGCCATCCCTGGCGGTCACAGTTCATGTTCTTATCTGGGGAGATCTGCAACGCGAGCGATTGAGTTTAAATCGCGCGCAGCACAGCAATGTGTTGCGTGCCGTTGCAGAAGTCAGCAGCGGTCGTAGTAGTGGCGAATGTCGGAGCGCATTCAAAGCGAAGGACCAAAGAAGCAGGACAAGACAGCACCTTGTCGTACTCGTTCCTCGCGCAGCCTGCGCCAAGCGGGAAGTAAGGAACGGCGTATGACCACCGTGCACGCCTTGGAACAGAAGTTACTGGAACAGATCGTCACCCGCGACAACCTGACGCGTGCATGGAAGCGCGTGAAGGCGAACAAGGGTGCGGCCGGTGTGGACGCGATTACGGTGCGGGATTTTCCGAGCTGGGCGCGTGAACACTGGCCGAACATCACGACCCAATTGTTGGACGGTGACTATGACCGCCAGGGATGGCGGAAATGCAGATATTGCAGGAGCAAATATCTGCCAACCGGAAGCGGTGCGCCGCGTATGGATACCTAAACCCAACGGTGACAAAAGACCGCTGGGTATTCCCTGCGTAGCGGATCGCGTCATCCAACAAGCCATCGCGCAAGTACTCACCCCGATCTACGAGCCGGTGTTCAGCGATCACAGCTACGGATTCCGTCCCGGACGCAGCGCGCACCAAGCTGTTCAGAAGGTGCGTGAAGACCTCCGGGCTGGAAAGCGTATCGTGGTCGATCTTGATCTGGCGGCGTTCTTCGACAGCGTCAACCATGACGTGCTGATGCGGCTGCTCGCGCAGCGCGTTAAGGACAAGCGTGTGTTGAAACTGATTGGGCGGTACTTGCGTGCAGGCGTAGTCATTGAAGGTGTACAACATCCCACGCCATTGGGTGTACCGCAGGGCGGCCCGCTGTCACCACTGCTGGCCAACATCGTGCTGCACGAATTGGACGTCTATCTGCAACAGCAGAAACGTTCGTTCGCGCGTTACGCCGATGACTTCGTCATTTGCGTGCGTATTCTGGCCATCGTGATCACTGATTATTATGATCGTGATCACTGCGGATCAGCGCTTGGTGCTGGTGGGGAGATTTTTAATCGACGTGATCATGATCGGTCAATGTTTTTGTGTTTTTTCGCATCGATTCTCCGGTGAGTAATAGTTTGTGAGCGCTATGGCAGACGCGGTCGAGGATGGCGTCGGCGAGTGTGGGATCGCCCAGCGTGTCGTGCCAGTGTTCGATCGGTAGTTGGCTGGTGATCAGCAGCGAGCGCGCACCGTGCCGATCATCGATCACTTCAAGCAAGTCCTGCGCTTGCGCGAGCGTCAGTTTCTGTAATCCCCAATCGTCCAGAATGAGCAGATCGAGCTTGGCCAGGCACGCGAGCTTTTTGCTGTAACTGCCGTCGGCGTGCGCAATGCGCAGATCATCGAGCAGGCGCGTGGCACGCAGATATTGCACCGACAATCCCTGTCGGCACGCCGCATTGCCCAATGCACAGGCCAGCCAGGTTTTGCCGCAACCGGTGGGCCCGACGATCAACAACGATTGGCGCTGCCGGACCCAATCACTACTCACCAGCGACGCCAGCTGCGCGCGCTGCAAGCCGCGCGGATGGCGGTAGTTAATGTCCTCCACACATGCGGGATGTTTTAACCGGGCCGCTCGCAGCAAGCGGGTCAGGCGCCGGTTATCGCGCGAGGTCAGCTCACGATCAACCAGCAAGCCGATCCGTTCCTCGAACGACAGCGCGTGCGTTTGCGGTTGGGCCAGTTGCTGTTCCAGCGCATCGGCCATGCCGGTGAGCTTGAGACGGCGCAGGGTGTGTAACGTGTGTTGTGCAAGCATCGATGTTCTCCTGTGTTGTTGTGGATGGGTGAATCAGTGGTAGTAGTCCGGCCCGCGCACGTTGTCGTGCGTGGGCAATGGCCGTGTTGTTTGCGGTTCTGCTGCCGGCAGCGGTGCGCGATCCAGTCCTTTGTCGAGGATGGACAGCACGCTTTTGCGCGTCGGCGCACCGATGATGAGCGCGCGCTCACACGCCGCTTCCAGCCGCGCCGGACCAAAGCGTTTGGCCAGACCCAGCAACCCCAGGCACGAGCGATAGCCGTGTTCGGGATGTGGCCGGTGTTCGAGCAGATGTTTCACCACATCGCGGGCGCGCGGCCCGATATCCAGCGCCCAGGTCAGGAAGCGCCCCGGTGTCCAGTCTTGATGTTTTTGATGGGCTTTGGGCATGTGCTCGACCACGGTGGTGTGTGCGCCTTTGCGATGACTGCGCGCGTGGGACGCGATGCGTTGACCGGCACTAAAGCACTCCACCGTGGCGGCGGTAAGGCGCACGTCGACGCTGTCTTTGACGTGCGCGTGCGGCACCGAGTAATAGTGCCCATCGATCTCGATGTGGTAGTCAATGTTGACGCGCGCTTTCTTCCAGTCCGCGTATTCATAAACATCGGCGGGCAAGGGTTTGAGTGCGGGTTTGTCCAAGGCTTCGAACTGACTGCGGCGCGAGCCGGGCAGCTTCTTGAACAGCTTGTCGTTCAAGACCACCAGCAACTCACGAATCGCGGCATTGAGATCGGCTAACGAGAAGAACGTGTAATGGCGTAAGCGCGCCAGAATCCAGCGCTCTACAACCTGAACACCCACTTCGACCTTGGCTTTATCCTTGGGCTTGTAGGGCCCCGGCAACACCGCCGTGCCGTAGTGCGCCGCCAGGTCGGCATAGGTGGGATTCAATTCGGGTTCGTAGCGGCAGGCGAGGTTCACCGCCGCTTTCGTCGCTCTCGGCCATCCATGGCCTACACGACATAAGAACATCCATGTTCAAAAGATTGTCCGGAACAATCAGCGCCGGCACGCCGCCGAAGAACGTAAACGCGCGCACGTGCGAGCCGATCCAGTCGGGCAGTGCTTGCGTCCAGGTCGCTTCGGCATAGGTGAAGTTGGAGGCGCCCCACACGGCCACAAAGATTTGCGCCGGTTTGATTTCGCCGGTGGACGGGTCCACCACCGACGCAGTGGGTCCCGCGTAATCGACGAACAGTTTCTCGCCAGCGAGGTGGGTCTGCCGCAGGCTGCGCTGTAAGCGTCCGCGCCAGTCGCGGTACAGCAAACAGAACTGCGCATAGCTGTAAGCCGCTGCGGGATGGGCGTGCTGATATTCCTCCCACAACAACTGCCGCGTGACGCCTTTGCGTTTGAGCTCCTGATGAACTGCGGCGAAGTCGGGCTCGGTGAAGCGGCTGGGCGTGACCGGTACGTCCGCCGTGGGCGTGCCCGCCGCAGGCGCAAACAACCGCTGCTTCAGTTGCGTCTCGTCCCACTCCGGCGGCAAGGGCCACGTTAACCCGGCCGCGCGCGCCAGGCTCAGGTATTTGCTCACCGCCCCCTGCGACATCCGCAGACTGGCGGCGACCTGCCGTTGCTTCAAATGCGCGGCATAGGTCAGCCGCAACACCTCTTTGATCTTGTGCATGGATACTCTCTCTGTGGACATGACGCACTCCCTTGAAAAAGGGCGCAGCGTCCGTCAGTCACTTTGAAATATCCAGCGCCAAGCACAGCCGTTCTGGTCAGCGTGATCATCGATTCTGGCGATCACACAAAAGTGATCACGATCATTCCAGAATCGATGATCACGATCGACCAGAATCACTGATCACGATGAATCAGAATCCATGATCACGATGGGTAAGAAAACGCA
>JANOOV010000031.1:0-6650 GCA_031421535.1 Gammaproteobacteria bacterium | reverse complement strand
GATGTCGCGACCGCTGGCCTTGATGATCTTGCGCGCTTCACGCAGCTTGTCGAGTGAGGAACGGATGAAGCTCTGGCCACCGAAGCCCGGGTTCACCGACATCAGCAATACCATGTCGATTTTATCCATCACGTAGGTCAGGTAATCCAGCGAGGTGGTGGGATTGAATACCAGACCGGCCTTGCAGCCTTCGTTCTTGATCAGTTGCAAGGTGCGGTCGACATGCTCGCTCGCTTCGGGGTGGAAGGTAATGTAGGTTGCGCCCGCCTTGGCAAAGTCGGGAACGATGCGATCCACCGGTTTGACCATCAGGTGCACGTCGATGACGGCTTTCACGCCATGCTTGCGCAGCGCCTCGCACACCAACGGACCAATGGTAAGGTTAGGCACGTAGTGGTTGTCCATCACATCGACGTGCACGATGTCGGCCCCGGACGCTAACACGTTATCCACGTCTTCTCCCAAGCGTGCAAAGTTCGCCGAGAGTATCGAGGGGGCAATAAGGTAATTTGACATGGTTGTTCGCCTCAGTTTGCTACACAAAAAATAATCCGTACTTGATCCGGCTTGTAGTGCGATGCTGCTACGCCCTACACTGCCGCAAGCGCCAAAGTAGCGCACTTTACCGGAATATCCGGCAATTTTCAGCATCGTCCCACAGGCTGAATTGCCCACACCACGCTGGAGGGAAAATGGCCGTTGCAATTGCACTACATCTGTTAGCTGCCGTGATCTGGGTCGGTGGCATGTTCTTCGCGTACCTGGCGCTGCGCCCGGTAGCGGCCACCCTGCTGGAACCACCGTTGCGTCTGCCGCTGTGGTCCCAGGTATTCGCGCGTTTTTTCCGCTGGGTGATCACGGCGGTGATCATCTTGCCGGTCACTGGCTACTGGATGTTGTTCAGCACCTTCGGCGGCATGGCGGGCGCGGGTTTGCACCTTCACCTGATGCAAGGCATTGGCATCGTCATGTTTCTGATCTTCGGCCACCTGTATTTCGGACCTTACCGACGCATGAACCTCGCGATAGCAAAAAAGGACTGGAAAGACGCAGGCGTGCGCCTGGCGCAGATGCGCAAAATCACCGCGACGAATTTGAGTTTGGGGTTAGTGGTGATTGTGATTGCGGGGAGTGGGAGGTATTGGACCCAATGAGCTTGGTCACAGGGGCATTTGCAGACCCAACAGATACGCCTGCGACCGCCATTTGACCTGATTTAACAACCCATACGCACTACTGCCGTCAGAAAAATAAAAGCGGTCTGTTCCCGTGCCCGTCGTCCACTCTTGAGTTATTACTGAAAACGCGATCTTCATTTGCTCTGAAAGATTCATCTCAAGACCAAGACGCAACACATGGCCCTCACCTGTGGCGTCGTGCTCAAAACTTTTCGGATGCGCAAGATCTGTACGTTTATTCCAATTGGCTTGCGCAGAATAATCGGCTTTGTGGTATTCAAAATCTGCGTGGAGGGATATTTGGTGATTGACGTGATATAGCGCGTCAATACCGATCCACGGCCCCTTCCAGCGCGCTTCGTAGCTGCTATTTAACCCACCATAACTCCCCACCGGAGGGGGGTTAATCCCTACCGGCGCGTATTGGGGCACCGAGACCGTCTGCGTCAAGTCAGTCATCCGCAAACTCTGTACGTGTGAGGATAGTCCAATCAATGCCGTGAGCTGTAATCTTGGTCCTGTGGCTCCCTCTGCGAGCAAATCAAAACTCAGCCCAAAACCAATTTGCGCATCGTTCACATGATCGCCGTTCGACTTATTGTTTGAGCGCGAAAACTCTTGCGTGCGGTTGTTCCCGCGATAGTCCGAATCTTGATTGTCACCGCTGTTGATAGCTCCGTAGCCAACATCACCACGCACCACGAATTGACCATCCTTAAAAGTACCGTGACCACTGAGATAATTGGACTTGAGATTTTTCCATATGAGTTCAGAAATAATATTTTGCCGGTAAAAATTGCCGTCCTTACCGATGAATGCACCGGGAATACTCCATCTTAAGTCGTCAGAACGAAAACCTAAATCCACTCCCAACGCGATCTCTGCCCGCGCAACCGCAGGCACACACGCCAGCGCAACCCAAACCAAGACGCAACGGATTAAAAAACTTTTTCGATTCATGATCCCCCCAAATTTTCAGCATTGATTTAATAACGAGTAACGACACACTGAGTGCGTCAGCCAATACCCAGCGTCAGCGGCACCACCGTAACAGCATCACCTGCCTTAAACCCCAACGACTCCTCGCTGATTTTTATCAACCCATTCGTCAACCGTAACGTACCCAACATATGCGAACCCTGCCCCGGCAAAGCGTGTGCATACAAACGCCCGTTTTCTGTACGTAAGCGTCCACGCAAGAACTCCATGCGCCCGGGTGAGCGTCGAAAATCGTTTTCGACCGTTGCGGCGAGCTCCAGCCACGACCAGACTCCGTGGTGCCAGGTCTTGAGCGCGGGTTCGACAAATAATTTAAAGGTGATCAGGCTTGATACCGGATTGCCCGGCAATGCAAAGAAATGGGTTTTTGCGCCGATGCGCCCAAATGCCAGCGGTTTGCCGGGTTTGATTTTCACACGCCAGAATTCGATGCTGCCCAGTTGCGCGAACACCTGTTTCACCACATCATGATCACCCACCGAGGCACCGCCGCTAGTGATTACGAAATCGTAATCCACCGCCCCGGCCAGCACGCTGCGCAACGTTTCCGGATGGTCTTTGACAATGCCGCCGTCGATCACTTCGGCGCCCAACTGACACAATTGCGCGATGGTCGCGGCACGGTTGGATTCGTAAATCTGCCCAGCCTGCAACGGTGTGCCGGGCGGCACCAGTTCGTCACCGGTCGCCACCACCAGCACCGTGGGTTTGGCAAACACCTCAACCTGACTCACCCCGGCCGCCGCCAGCAACGCGATATCCATGGGCGTGACACGGTGACTGACCGGGTACAGCTCTTCGCCGCAGCGAAAATCTTCGCCGCGCCGTCGCACGAAATCTTCTTTTTTTACAGCGGTGGGAAATATCGCGACACCCTCTTGCGCTTGCACCACTTCTTGAATGGCGATGCTGTCTGCGCCCTGCGGCAACGGTGCGCCGGTGAAGATGCGCATGGCGGTGCCGGGAGTCAGCACGCCGGGCGCACTGCCACAACTCGACTCCCCTTGCACCGGCAGCCGACCTTGCGCGCGCGCTAAATCAGCGGCGTTATAGGCATAGCCATCCATAGCGGAATTATCAAACGCGGGATTATCGACGGCAGCGGTCGGTGCACGCGCGAGCGTGCGCCCGACCGCGTCGCTAAGGGGGGTTATTTGCGTGCGCTGCGCGCGCGTAATGCGCTCGCGGATCGCTGCTTGTGCTTGATCAAGTGACAACATGATTAAACGCCGCCGGTCGTAAATTGGCAGCGCTTAGGATAACACCACGCCCTAAATGGCGGGCTATCAACGGATATATTTTGGAGGAAGTATGGGCAGGAAAAGTAACCACTCCCGCGCCGATTTTCACCGGCCTAGCTTTCCTCCTCCCTGCGTAAAGCTAACGCGGTGGGAATCAGCCTGAGAGGGGAAGACCGTAGGCAGCAAATAAAGCAGTCCCGATTCAGCGAGACACTCACTCATTGAAACGGGACTGCGAGGAATTTTCTTAGGCGTGGACTATCATCAAAACAACGGTCAAGACAATACTAAGAAACCCGACAATTGCAGTAATTTTTTGCTCGAACATGGATTTAATCTCCCCTTGTATCAACTGAAACTGAATGAACCGTCAGTATGTTGCTGTAGCTACTTAGGCAAGTGTAGCAGCAACGCGAAGCACTCTAACAAAACCATGAGGTGTTTTACAAGCCGTACTCAGAATCACTCCCTGCTGCGGGAACCGTACAAGAAACTCCCGCAACGAATGCCCATGGAATCTGGGTTAAATTCAACCGTGTATTCCTGTTTCGGTATCTTCATCATTCCTAATTTCCAAATAGTGAACGTCTATTTTTTTACGTTACCCTCTGGAAGGCGAGATTTCAGGGCAACTCGGTTGCTCGTGCTGTGCCACATTTAGCGCAAAATCTTTTCCAGCATACGCTCATAAATTGCCGACAGCTGGTCCAGTTCCTCGACCTTTACGCACTCGTCTATTTTATGGATGGTGGCGTTGCGGGGACCGAGCTCGACAACCTGTGATCCGGTAGGCGCGATAAAACGCCCGTCAGAGGTTCCACCAGCGGTTGACAATTCAGGAACGATGCCGCTGATCTCATACGTGGCGGCACTGACGGCATCTACCAACTCACCGCGCGCGGTGAGAAACGGATGGCCAGACAGCACCCACTGGATTTCATAATTGATACCATGACGCCTTAATACTGATTCGACACGCACGCGTAGCTGTTCGGGCGTCAACTGCGTGGAGAAACGAAAATTAAATATCACGTCCAATTCGCCGGGGATCACATTGTTTGCGCCGGTGCCAGAATTAATGTTTGAGACCTGAAACGTGGTAGGCGGAAAGAATGAATTACCCTTATCCCATTCGATGTCAGTGAGCTCGTGCAGCACGGGCGCGAAGCGGTGGATGGGATTGTCCGCGCGCTGCGGATAGGCTACATGTCCTTGTACACCTTTGATTTTGAGCACGCCGTTAAGCGAGCCGCGTCGGCCAACTTTGACGCAGTCGCCCAGATGGTCGACACACGACGGCTCGCCTACCAGGCAGTAGTCGATCTTTTCTTTACGTCTTTCCAGATGTTCGATTACTTTCACAGTACCGTTGACGGCGATGCCTTCTTCATCGGAGGTTATTAAAAACGCAATCGAACCAGCGTGCTGCGGATGGGCAAGTACGAAGCGTTCGCAGGCGGTTACCATCGCCGCCAGCGAGCCTTTCATGTCGGCTGCACCGCGCCCGTATAAGATACCATCGCGAATCTGCGGCTCGAACGGCGGCGAGGTCCACTGTGCCAGCGGGCCAGTTGGCACTACATCGGTATGACCGGCAAAGCATAGCAGCGGGCGGCATTCGCCACGCCGCGCCCAAAAATTCGTCACGCCGCCAAAAAGGAGTCGCTCAATGTTGAAATTGATCGCCTGTAAGCGCGCGATCATGACCTCTTGGCAACCGGCATCCGCCGGTGTTACTGAGGGGCAGCGCATCAGTTCGATGGCTAAATCCAGAGTTTGCGACATGGGCTCTCAGGCATGATTTTAATTGCGCCCATTGTATGATGAGCCACGGTGTCGGTTCACGCTAATGTTGATTTAACTTCGCAATTTCTATCCTGTGTTTTTCATGCGACAGCCGTCAGCGATGCCGTACCCAGCAGCAGCTTTTTTCGGCTAAGTTGGGTGCAACACTTGCCGGATTTTCTTTGTTACGTACTGCAAACGGGAAGGCGCTTTGCAGATTCAGAATGCGGAAAATATCACTATGGCAAAGCTGCAAGTATAGTCAATACCTACCACAACTACTCGAAGGAACGCCATAAGTGCTACATGCTAAGTATCCGTAGGATACCGGTGATTTTTTGGAACCCGCACAATAGGCGCAGACATGGGACAGTACAGCGAACCGGAAACGAAGGTCGCCAAATTTTCGCTCACGAGAGACTTGAATATCTATCCGTCAGGTTCGCGAAAAATGGCGACGCTATGTGAGATGCAGCCTTATTCGCGAGCGGCAGGGCCATTCCAAGTTAGCCCGTTACTTAGGTAGGTTAGAAAGTATTCGATTTCACGATACTCCCTGCTCTGCGGTTTGAAAGGCTTGGCTCGGATCTGACTATTGCACTCGGCAAAGCGTCGGTGCAGTGTGCCTGTTTCGCCCCAGTTCGAGCGATACACTGGCCAGTGTGACGCCTGACCAATCGTGGCGCTCAGGAGATTCGAGCGCACATAGTTTCCTGCATTATCGATGTGACAGTGTGCGCAGGCCATGTTGAGCTGGCCACGGCGCGTATAGTAAGACTGTTTACCACGCTCATAGGCCTCCAAAGCTTTAGGGTCGTTGGGGACTTTAATATCGATCTTCTTTCCACGCGTCGTAAACGCCATGTAGGCCAAGACTGAAGCCAGCTTGCCTTTTTCTTCGGGCAGCGGTTCCTCGCCGTTCTTCACGCGACATTCGTTAACCGCTAATGACAGCGTAATAACTTCACCGCGCTTTACATCAAAAAACGGATACTGGTCGTTAACGCCAATTCCGTTGTTAGTGAAGCAGCTACCATAAGTTTGGCCATTCTTGAACGGGGTGTCGAAGAGCCGCCTCCCTTCGTCAATGGCAATCTGGTAGGGTGGAAATTCCTCAATAGCCATCCACTGCTCGCGAGCGCCTGCATTAAGCGCGTATACACCATTGATGTAGTCGTCGAACGGAATATTCGGGAAGCGTTGTTTGTAATATTGCTGAAATGCCTTCTTGTCTTCCTCCGGTCCCGCCGAAGACACTGCCGGTACGGCAATTAAAACACTCAACGATACGGTAGCGAGTAATCTTTTCATTATTTCCTCCGTTCACAAAATGGGTGATGTGCGAAACGAGGCCCGTCGGTACTACCCTACTGCACTTGGCCTTCTTCGCTGTCTTTATCGCCCTTGTTATCCACCCAACTGATTTTGATTTTGTCGCCTTTCTTGC
>JANOOV010000030.1:0-1750 GCA_031421535.1 Gammaproteobacteria bacterium | reverse complement strand
CATCGAAACCCATGTCGCCGGGTTTGACCTTGCCGAGAATGGCATTGAGATTCGCGCCGTCGTAATACAGCAAGCCACCGGCATCGTGCACCGCCTTCTGCACCTGCTGGATGTCTTTCTCAAACACGCCGAGCGTGGATGGATTGGTGAGCATGAGCCCGGCGGTTTGCGGGCCAACTGCGGCCTTGAGTAATTCAAGATTGATGTCGCCGTTGGCGTCGGTCGGAATTTCGCGCACCGTGTAGCCGCACATCACCGCCGTTGCCGGGTTGGTGCCATGCGCCGCATCCGGCACTAGAATCTCGGTGCGTGCCGTGTCACCGCGCGCGTCGTGATACGCGCGGATCATGGCCACACCGGCGAATTCGCCCTGCGCGCCGGCCATGGGCGGGTGCGATATGGCTGTCATCCCGGTGACGTCCTTCAGCATCTCCTGCAATTCGTACATGCAGGCGAGGAAGCCTTGGCCGGTGGATTCGGGTGCGGCCGGATGGCGCCCGAGAAACTGCGGGAGCATCGCGAGCGAATTACAGGCACGCGGGTTGTACTTCATGGTGCACGAACCTAACGGATAGAACTGGGTGTCGATAGAAAAGTTCTTCTGCGACAGACGCGTGTAGTGACGCACGGCTTGCATCTCGGACACTTCCGGCAACAGCGGACGCTTGCCGCGTCGCAGCGCAGCTGGGATGTCATTCACCTCGGCCTTAGCGAGCGGCGCCTGTGAATAATTGCGGCGGCCAGTTTGAGAGTGTTCGAAAATCAGCATAACGTCACCTGTGTGCGCGAATCGATTGCGTTTGCACGCGTAAACTCTTTACTTCAAGCAAGCCAGCGCCTTTTCGTAATTCGGCTCGTTAGCAATTTCTGGAACGAGCTCGGTGTAGAGCACTTTGTCGTTCTCATCCAATACCACCACCGCACGCGCCGTGATGCCTGTCAGCGGGCCTTCGGTGATCAGCACACCATAGTCTTTGGCGAAGTGACGATCGCGCATCATTGAAAGTGTCTGCACGGTCTTGGTATTCTCGGCGCCGCAAAAGCGGCTCATGGCGAAGGGCAGATCGGCCGATACCATCAGCAGTGCGGTGTTGGCATATTTCGCGGCCTGCTCGTTGAACTTGCGCGTGGACATGGCGCAGGTGGGCGTATCGATGCTGGGGAAAATATTGAGCAGCTTCTTCTTGCCCTTGAAGTCGGCAAGCGACACATCTTTAAGATCGGCGGTGGTGAGTTTGAAGTCGGGGGCCTTGCTGCCGATCTTTGGCAACTCGCTGTTGGTGTTGATCGGATTTCCTTTCAGTGTGATCTTGGCCATGTCTGTGCTCCTTGTGGTGGTATGTTCAGGTGGATACTTTCTGCGCGCACTGCGGATCGAGCCGGCGTTTGCTGGTAATACGTTCGAGATGCAACAGATATTTATCCATGTCCGCGCTGCTTCGGGTTTCGGTAGCGCAAACCAGCATGCATTCGCCGAGTTCCGGATAGTCATGGTTGAGGTTGTAGCCGGCCAGAATGCCCTGTGCTTCCAACGCGCGCAGCAGGTCTGCCACCGGAGTGTTCACGCGCACGGCGGCTTCGTGGAAAACCGGGCGGTCAAACAACCGCTCCACGCCGCTGACGGCGGTGATGCGCTTCAGCAATTCGTTGGTATTGGCATGACACTGCGCCGCGACGCGTTCCAGTCCTTCGGGGCCAAGCAACGACATATATATAGTCGCGGCCGTTACCAGCAGGCCCTGGTTGGTGC
>JANOOV010000029.1:0-12453 GCA_031421535.1 Gammaproteobacteria bacterium | reverse complement strand
CGAAAATCCGCCAACGTGTTCAGGCCCGCGTCAGCGACCAGGATGACATCGCCGCCATCGCCGCCGTCACCGCCATCGGGCCCGCCCAAAGGCTCGAATTTTTCACGACGGAAGCTGGCGCACCCGTTGCCGCCCTTGCCGGCCTGCACTGTGATTTTCACTTCGTCGACGAATTTCATAACCACACCAAAAACAAAAGCCCCGCTAACGGGGCTTTTGAGCTGTAAAGCTGGTAATACAAATTACGCGGCAATCACGTTGACATATTGGCGATTGGACGGGCCCTTGATGGTAAAAGTCACTTTGCCGTCCGCAACCGCGAACAAGGTGTGGTCACGTCCACAGCGCACGTTCAAGCCCGGATAAAAACGCGTGCCGCGCTGCCGCACGATGATGTTGCCGGACTCGACTTCTTCGCCGCCGTAACGCTTGATGCCCAAACGTTTTGCGTGTGAATCGCGGCCGTTGCGTGAACTGCCGCCTGCTTTTTTATGTGCCATTGCTGCCTGCCTCGATTAGCCGCCGGAGATATTAGTGATCTCAAGCTCGGTGAAATACTGGCGATGCCCTGCCTCTTTATGATGATGCTTGCGCCGACGATGTTTGACGATGCGAATTTTTTCGCCGCGTCCGTGGGCTTTTACAATTGCGCTCACCGTGCTGCCCGCCACAAACGGCGTGCCGACTTTAATGTTGTCGCCATTCGCAACCAACATCACTTCGCTGAAGTCAACACTGGCACCGACTTCCGCAGGCAGCAGTTCCACGCGCACCTTGTCACCGGCCGCTACACGATATTGTTTTCCGCCCGTCGCTATTACCGCGTACATAGTTTTTAATCTCCGCTCTCACGCCACCACACTGGGACGCGATTCGTAAAGGACGCGCATTTTAGCGTTTGCGCCCCGCAAGGTCAAACCCCATAATGAGCGTCGTCGCAGCCTACGAAACGAACACCCGCACCGCACATGAATTGGGGAACCGCATCGCAATCCGCACTTCTGGCCGCGCCCGCTGACGCGCGTCCTGACCTGTCGGCTGTTTATCGCCTGATCGAAGACGACCTGCACGCAGTCAATCAAATCATTGAACAGCGGCTGAGCTCCGACGTTGCGCTCATTAACCAAATGGGCAGCTACATTGTTAACAGCGGCGGCAAACGCATGCGGCCGATCATTTTACTGCTGTGCGCGCGCGCCATGCAGCACAACGGTCGGCAGCATATCCCGCTCGCCGCCGTCATCGAATTCATCCACACCGCAACGCTGTTGCACGACGACGTTGTGGATGCGTCGCAATTGCGTCGCGGCCACGACACCGCCAACGCCATTTGGGGCAACGAGGCCAGCGTGCTGGTGGGCGATTTCCTCTACTCACGCGCCTTCCAGATGATGGTTGAGGTTGGCCAGTTGCGCGTGCTGGAAATTCTGGCCGAGGCCACCAACACCATCGCCGAAGGCGAAGTGATGCAGTTGCTCAACTGCGGCGATGCCAGCACCACCGAAGAACGCTATTTAAATGTGATTCGTTGCAAAACCGCCAAGCTGTTCGAGGCGGCCGCGCGCATCGGCGGCGTGATTAGCGGCGTTACCGCGCAACAGGAATCCTGCCTCGCCCGCTACGGCATGCACCTGGGCACCGCGTTTCAACTGATCGACGACGTGTTGGACTACAGCGGCTCGCCGCAGGATATCGGCAAAAATCTTGGCGACGATCTGGCCGAAGGCAAGCCAACGCTGCCACTGATTTACGCGATGCGCACCGGCAATGCAGAACAAGCGGCCGCGATCCGGCACGCCATCGAACACAACGGCTTGCAGGACATCGCACTGGTCACGCGGACGATTGAATCCACTGGGGCCATCGCGTACACTGCGCGCTCTGCGCAAAACGAAGCGGATTTGGCTGTTGCAGCCTTGGCGGATTTTCCCGATTCCCCCTATTCAGATGCACTGCGCTACGTCGCTTTGTTCGCTGTTAACCGCAGTTTTTGATTTTATTGACGGGGTGTAGCTCAGCTTGGTAGAGCACTTGCTTCGGGAGCAAGGGGCCGCAGGTTCAAATCCTGTCACCCCGACCATTCACACATTGGATTTCTGAAAGTCATCATGTCGTGATGAGCGTTTTCAGACCTCCCCGTTGTCTCGGGTGACTTATGGGAATTGTCCGCACCCTGCTTATTGTCATTGCGATTTTCGTGGCGCTCATCATCATCAAGCGCCTTCTGGCTGGCCGACCACAAACACCTCCTGCACAAGCCCAGGCACCTAAGCTGGTGCAATGCGCCCACTGCGGCGTGCATGTGAACGAAGCACAAGCACTGCGTTCCGGCGACCACTATTTCTGTTCCGCCGATCATCAGCAGCGCGGCGAAAAAAACTAAACCCGCACCAAGCGCTCAGTTTCGTCGCAAAGATGCCGATCAAAGCGGCATGCACGCCCTTCGTTTCAGCAATACCGCCCCCGGCACGCCGCACGCCGCCGAAGATATTTCGCGCACCTGGAAGCCGCTCGGCTTCCTGAATGTTTACCGGTTTATTTTGTCCGCAGTATTCACCTTGCTGCTGCTCACGCGTGACAAACCGTTGTACATCGGTGCGTTTCACCCGGTGTTCGCACTGTGGACCACGACGCTTTATTTGGTGTTCAGCGCCGCGTGCGGAATTTTCATTGCCCGCCGTTGGCCGCGCTTCGAAGTGCAAACCCAGGTGCAGATCTCAGCAGACATTCTGGCCATCACGCTGCTGATGTACGCCAGCGGCGGCGCCGTCAGTGGTGTGGGTATGTTGCTGGTGGTGGCGATTGCCAGCGGCGGCATCATCATGACTGGCCGCACCGCCAATTTTATTGCCGCACTCGCGGCGGTCGCCACGCTCACCGTCGAAGTGTTCGCCGACCTGACGCGCAGTTTTGCACCCAGCTATCCGCAGGCGGGGTTGCTGGGCGCGACATTTTTCGCCACCGCGTTTCTGGCCTATGTGTTGGCCAGCCGCGCGCGTGCCAGCGAAGAGCTGGCCGCGCAGCGCGGCATCGACCTGGCCAATCTCGCCCAGCTCAACGAACATGTGATTCAACGTATGCAGTCCGGTATCGTGGTCGTTGATGCCGACCTGCGCGTGCGTCTGATGAACGAGTCCGCCTGGTTCATGCTCGGCATGCCTGCCGTGAACCATAATGCCGCGCTCGGGCACCTGTCGCCGCCGCTGGCCGAGCAGTTGCGGCGCTGGCGCGACAACAACGCGCTGGAGCCGCAGGTATTTCGCGCTTCGGAGACCCACACCAATCTGCTACCGCGCTTTGCGCGCATCGGATCGCCCAAGATTTCCGGCACGCTGGTTTTTCTCGAGGATTCCGCGTTACTGGCGCAACAGGCGCAGCAGATGAAGCTCGCCTCGCTCGGGCGCCTCACCGCGAGCATTGCGCACGAAGTGCGCAATCCGTTGGGCGCGATCAGTCACGCGGGCCAGTTGTTGTCGGAATCGCCGCAATTGAACGCCGGCGACAAACGCCTGACCGAAATCATCCAAACGCAATCGCGGCGCATGAACGCGATTATCGAAAACGTATTGCAGCTCAGTCGCCGCGATCGTTCCAATCCGCAACCGCTGGTCTTGAAACCGTGGCTGACAAATTTCGCGACGGAGTTCGCGACCGAGCATCATGCTGATGCGCGCAGCGTGAGCGTGGAGATAAATCCGCCGGACATCGTCATCCACACCGATCTCACGCAGCTACAACAAGTGCTGACCAATTTGTGCGACAACGGCTTGCGCCACAGTGCCAAGCACGCCGGGTTACCCAAAATCGAACTGCGTGGCGGTATTACGCGCGAATCCGGCGGGCCATTTCTCGATGTGATTGATCACGGCCCAGGCATTTCGCCGGACATTGCGCAAAACATTTTCGAACCGTTCTTCACGACCGAACCTGCGGGCACCGGACTGGGTCTTTACATTGCCCGTGAACTGTGTGAAATCAATCGCGCGCGCCTGCACTACCTGCCGATCCAAAACGGCGGTAGTTGCTTTCGGATAAACTTCACCGACTTTGAACGACGTTAAACCATGCCCAAACCACTCACCCTCATCGTCGACGACGAACCCGACATCTGCGAGTTGCTCGAACTCACGCTTGGGCGGATGAACATCGAAACCCGTTCAGCAAAAAATCTTGCCGATGCGCGCGCACTGCTGGACAAACACACGTTCGATCTGTGCCTCACCGACATGCGTCTGCCTGACGGCAACGGCATCTCGCTGGTCGAATATATTCAGAAAAATTTTCCCGATACGCCGACGGCGGTCATCACCGCGCACGGCAGTATGGAGTCGGCAATTCAGGCGCTCAAAGCCGGTGCATTCGACTTTGTGTCAAAACCCGTCGACCTGCAGGTGCTGCGCAATCTGATCAACTCGTCGTTAAAATTGTCAGAGCATTTCAGTAGCCGCGACCGCCGCTCACGCGATGTGTTGTTGGGCGACTCGCCCGCCATGCGGGTGTTACGCGGCACCATCGCCAAAGTGTCGCGCAGTCAGGCGCCGATTTACATCAGCGGCGAGTCCGGCACCGGCAAGGAGCTGGTCGCACGCATGGTGCATGAAAAAGGCCCGCGTGGCGAAAAGTTGTTTGTGCCCGTCAACTGCGGCGCGATTCCCACAGAGCTGATGGAAAGCGAATTCTTCGGCCATAAAAAAGGCAGCTTCACCGGCGCGACCGCCGACAAAAAAGGCTTGTTTCAGGCGGCGGACGGCGGCACTTTGTTTCTCGACGAAATCACCGATCTGCCGCTGCACATGCAGGTCAAACTGCTGCGCGCCATCCAGGAAAAAGCCATTCGCCCGGTCGGCGATGCCAAAGAAATTTCCGTCGATGTGCGTATGGTCAGCGCCACCCATAAAGATCTCGCCTCGCTGGTGGGGCAGGGTAAATTCCGCCAGGATTTGTTTTACCGCATCAATGTCATTGAGCTTGCCGTACCGCCATTGCGCGCGCGCCGTCAGGATATCCCTGAACTGACCGACCACATTCTCACGCGGCTTGCGCAGCAAACCGACTCACCCAAACCCACGCTCGCCCCCGGCGCACTCGAAGCACTCAACAGCTACGCCTTCCCCGGCAACGTACGCGAACTGGAAAATATTTTAGAGCGCGCCATGACTCTGTGTGAAAGCGATGCCATACGTGCCGATAATCTGCAACTGTCAAAACCTGTGGGGTTGGAAAGCACGGTCATCACCAACCCGGACGAACCACAACCGCTGGAAGATTTTTTAGGCACCATCGAAAAAGAACAGATTCTCAAAGCCCTCGAACAAACCCATCACAATAAAACCGCCGCCGCCAAACTCCTTGGTATCACCTTCCGTGCATTTCGCTACCGCTTGAAAAAACTGGGATTGGACTGACCGTCCTCATCGCCAGCGTAATGCCAACGCCGGGCCAAATAAAAAGGGATCCTTCAGTGAGGGATCCCTTTTTTAGAGCTACGACATGGCGCGCTTGCCACATCGCATTTTCGGTCACTTGTGTAAAACGAAAACCAGTCGTTTCATGTTCGTTGACCGAGGGGTAGCTACCTTAGCAGCCACCACCCATACCGCCCATACCACCCATACCGCCCATGCCACCAGCTACCGGAGGAACCACCGGAGGAACTACCGGAGGAGCTGCGCCCATGCCACCCATACCACCGCCCATAAAACCTCCAAAATTTAAGTAAAAGTTAAACTAGGGAAAGAAACCTACAGCGAAAATTGTATCGTACCCGTTAGATGGATCGCTGTTCGTTATCTAACAGAGGAGCTCCCAAGATTCTTGAGGGCAGTCCTCATCCTTAATTTGTGCCAAATAAAAAGGGACTCCTCGTCGAGGAGTCCCTTTTTTAATACCGACGACAGGGTACTTAACCTGTGTCGCCTTCAGTCACATAGGCAAAGTAAACAGTGCTTACCTTGCTTTTACAGGCTGAGGGAGTTGGCTATTTTATTTAGCCGCCGCCACCCATGCCGCCTTGGCCATTGCCTTGACCGTTGCCTTGACCGTTGCCTTGACCATTGCCTTGACCCATACCACCTTGACCATTGTTACCCATATAAACCTCCAAATACCAAGTTGTAGAGTTGAGTAGGAAAAATCATTCGCTTGCTAGTTGTTAGCTTGGTTGAAAACTTACAACTAACAGCAACTCCCATGTAGGCGAGTCGGGAAAGTATAGCACAGCATGATCGATTGATAATTACGTTTTATGACGCAGCGCGGTGTACAAGGTTTTAAAGTCCAGCGGGAAGATCAGGCGCTTGCTCAAATTGAAAGCATCTTTCGACGCGGGATACCTTTCGAATCGCTATTGTAGTTTCACCCCGTGTCGTAGCACATTACGCAGCGGCGGATACGTTTGCCTACACCCACAATCGTAATCAAGGAGCATTGACCCCTTATGAGTCGTTTGATCGCAGTGTTTTTATTGCTTTCCGGGATTGCGAGTTTGACCTATCAGGTGGCTTGGGTCCGGTTGCTGGGCCACAGCATGGGATCGACCAGCGCCGCCATCAGTACCGTACTTGCGGCATTTTTTCTTGGCTTGGCGCTGGGTAGTTATTCAGCCGAAAAAATTACCCGCAATCGCATTAACGATTTGCGCGTGTACATCACGCTTGAGCTGGTGATTGGTCTATCGGGATTGCTATTGCTGCCGGTGCTGTTGAATCTGGACAGCGTGATGGCGCAGTTGCCTGCCTACGGCTCCAGCGTCACTGCCAAATTTCTCATCACCATGATCTTGCTGGCGGTGCCGACGATTTGCATGGGCGCGACGTTTCCGGTAATTGCGGCGATCTTGATACGCAAATCCACTGATATCGGCGGGGGGTTGAGTACTTTGTATAGCATCAACACCGCTGGTGCCGTGTTGGGCGCAAGCCTGTCCGGATTTGTGTTTATTCCGCAGTGGGGGCTGGACGGCGCCATTTATATTGCATTTGCGCTGAACATGACAATTGCGGCGCTGGCCTGGGGCCTCAACCGGAATTTACGCCTGCTCCCGGTTGAGTCTGAACCCGCAGTTGATGCGCACGCGCGCGGTCTGGTCGCCCCTGCGGTGGCGTGGTTACCGGGTGCTTCGTTGGTGGTGTTGTTCTGCACCGGTCTGGTGGCGATTGCGAGCGAAGTCGGCTGGACCAAGTATCTCGGGATTTTTACCGGCACCACGATTTACGGGTTTGCGGCAATTCTCACGGTGGTTCTCATCGGCATCGCGTGGGGGTCATGGTGGATGAAATCGCGGCTGGAAAGTTTGCGCGCGCCGCACGTTTGGTTGTCTGCCGGGCTGGTCGCATTGGGTCTGGCGTTGCTGCTGACGCGCGCCGGACTGAGCGCCGTGCCCAACATCTACAGCGGTGTGAATTATCTGGACGCGTCGGCGCCGGTCATTTATGCCGTGAAGTACCTGGTGGTATTTTTCATGCTGATTATTCCGACCTTTCTGTTCGGTGCGTTGTTCCCGTTGAACCTCAAGCTGTATTGCGTGAATTTGCGCGGGGTGCGCACGCGCGTCGGGCGTGCTTATGCGATCAATACCCTGGCCAGCATCATCGGCGCGATTCTCGCTGGATTTTATGTCATTCCGGAGTTTGGTACCGACGTGTTGCTGACCAGCGGCGCGCTGTTGATCCTTGCGCTGCCGTTATTGTTTTTGCCGATCCCCGGCCCGGGGCGGGTCGGCACCGTGGTGGCCGCAGCTGCTGCACTGGCGGTCGTGGGGCTGAACTGGTCGGTGCCGCATATTGACTACAAAACCATGATCAGTTCGGTTGCGTACAAATACGATGACGACGTGAAGGCCGGACGCAAACCCGAGTTTATTTTTCTCAAGGAGGGCAAGGCGGGCATCATTAGTGCGGTCAGCTACGACGGCAAGCTCGCCAAGCTGCAGAACAACGGGCTGAATGAATCCATGATCGACATGAAGGACGCCACGCACGCGCGGCTGGTGGAGCAGTTGCTGAGTTTGGTGCCGTATTTCCTGCATGAAAAACCGCGTACGGCGTTCATTGTCGGCTTCGGTGGCGGGGTGACTACACGTGCCCTGACGCATACCGATCTCGAATCGATACGCGTCGTCGAGCTTGAACCCGCGATCGTCGAAGCGGGACGCGCCATCGTCAAAGGTGAAATTCCCGCATTGCAAGATCCACGCGTGCATCTTGAATACAACGATGCGCGCAATACCTTGCTCCTCGACGAGACGCGTTACGACATCGTCGCCGCACAGGCCTCGCATCCGTGGCTGGCCGGCGCAGCCAACGTATTTACCAAAGAATTTTTTGAGCTGGTGCGCACGCGTTTGAATCCGGGGGGCATCTACGGGCAGTGGGTTAATCTGTTCAACATGGATGCCACCACCTTGCGGGCGATTTTCAAGGCGTTTTTCACGGTGTTTCCCGAGGGTGTGACGTTTGCGAATTTGTACACCGGCGATTTTATGTTGTTCGGTTCTGATCGCGCGTTGACTTTCGATTATGCGCGCATCGCGCAGCGTATGGACAAGCCCGGCATCAAAGCCGCGTTGGCACACTATGATCTGCGCACGCCGGATGATCTGATTACCTATTTCGCGCTGTCACGCCGCGAAGCTTTGGCGACAACCACCGCCGACGGGCCCATGAACAGCGACACCAACATTTTGACCGAAGTGCGTTTGGCGCGGCTCATCGAGGTGCCGGAAGGTGCGGAAAATCCCTACGACTTCATCACCGGCACATTTAAATTTGATATCACGCCCTACCTAAAGCCGGATGTGGCGGCGCAACAGATTTTTGATGCCGGGATGGTGTTCCTGCGCTGGGATGATGCCAAAACCGCGCGTCATCTGGTGAGCCAGCTTCAGGCCTTGAACGAGCCCTTGTCACGCGCGCTCGATTTCGAGTTGCTGTTGCTGGGGGAAAAACGTGATGCTGCGAGCAAGCTCTATGCGGCTCATGCGCAATGGCCGGATCGCACGCATCGCGGTCAGATTGAGACGCTGGCCGCACAAGACAAATTTACCGAAGCGCAGGCGATCCTCGCGCGCATGGTTGACGAGCAGCAGCGCCGCAGTGCCGCCGCGTACCTGCTCTATCAACAAGGGAAGTGGCGCGCGCTGGAAGCGCTGCGGCCGATTTCCGCAGACGAACGCCGCTGGCATTTGCTCGGCGTCGCGCAGCGTGACATTAACGCCGCCGGACCTTTGCTGCTGGAGTTGCAAACAGAAGGCGGGGACGATATTCCACTGTCGCGCGCACTGGTGGGCTACTACGCCGCCCGCCATGATCAGGTGAATATGCAGGATCAAGCGCGACGTTTGCTCGCAGCGATTGATACGCAGGTGAAGCGTCTCGCCACTGCCGCGTCGGCGGCGTTGGCCGACAAGGAAACCGCACGCGCGAGCCAGATATTGACAATAATCGAACGCCTTGATCCGAAGACCAAGCAGCTTGATGAGTTGCGGACGCGACTGGTCGAAGTCCAGGCTTCAGTTGTGTCAAGCATCGCGCAGCCTGCGGCAAATTAGATGTTTTAGCGCTATAAAAACCGGCTTTTTTTAATTTTTTCGGTGCGTGCTCCATGACTGTTTCGCGTGCGAAAAGACCGCAAATGTTGCGTGTGAAACAGGAGAAAATTCGTCGTTGACATCGCTGTTGGGGTTGGTCTAGCATCGTCGCTCCCGTGTGAACAGGGTGCAGTTGATAAATAAGTTTTCGCTAATATTTTTTCACGACACGCAACAGCGTGGGGCTTGAGGGGATGGGGAAGTGGGTAAGGGGGAGGTCTGTTATTTTGCAATCTAAAAGGGTGTCGCGCGCAGTATGCTGCGCGCGACCACCTTTTCGTTTTACAACTCCTTGACATGTACCTGAGATGCATCGCCCACGCGGGAAAATTTCGTGTGGCCCTTGGTTGTTAATTTCGAGACGCACAGTTCGCAATAGCGAGAGGTTGATCATGGTTCGATGGTTTAACAAACACGTGGCGCAAAGTGCAGATGCCCATCCGTCGCATGCGCTGTACTTGGTGGCGTGGATTGCAGCGGTCGCGCTGATGTGGGTAGCGGCTTCCTCGGTGAGCTTAGCCCAGGACATTATTCCACCTGCCGGAACACATCAGGGTGAAGATGTTCCGCAGCCCATTGAGTTTCCGCACGACATTCATGTCGAAGTAAACAAGATTAATTGCCTGTACTGCCATACCTACGCGCGCCGCAGCAAAGTCGCCGGCATTCCGCCGACCAGCAAGTGCATGGGTTGCCATAAAGTTATCGCTACCGATAAGCCGCGTATTCAAAAACTCACCGAGTATTGGCAGAAAGGCGAATCGCCAAAATGGAAAAAAATGCATGACGTGCCGGACTACGTGCACTTCACGCATGAGCGGCACCTGAAAAAATTGGTGTTTGATCGTGATTACCCGGTTGAAGAGGTAAAAGAAGTGTGTGCGGTTTGTCATGGTCAGTTGAAAGAGATGACCGTGGCCAAGAAAGTAAAGCCGCTGAATATGGGCTGGTGCGTCAGTTGCCATGAAAAGAACGGTGGACCCAGCGACTGCTGGAAGTGCCACAAGTAACCCACCTGCGCGCGAACGCGACACAACGGAAAGATTGGCCATGATTGGAAAAATGAATCGTCGGGATTTTTTGAAGGCGCTCGGCTTGGGCGGCACCGCGACTCTCGCGGGCTGCGATCTGCCCACGACGGTGACGCTGGAAGAAGGCAAAGAAGACGTTGTCTCTTACCTGTTGCCGGAAGAATACGTGATCCCCGGTGTCGGCGTGTGGTACGCATCGACCTGCACACAGTGTGCGGCGGGTTGCGGCATCCACGGGCGTGTGCGTGAGGGTCGGGTGTTGAAACTTGAAGGTAATCCCGCTGCGCCGATCAATGCCGGAAAATCCTGCCAGATGGGTCAGGCGGGTTTGCAGGGACATTACAACCCGGACCGCATTACGGTGCCGATGGTGCGTGAAGGCGGCAAGCTGGTTCCCACCACCTGGGAAAAGGCGCAGGCATTGTTAAGCGAGAAAGTTGGCGCCAAGGCGAACCTTAATACGGATCGCGTGGCGTGGTTCACGGGAACACTTAGCGGGCACCAACGTGCGCTGGTGAGTAATCATCTCGACGCCGTCGGTTCCAAGCAGCATTTTGCCCACGAAATCGTGAATGCCAGCGTCTGGCAGGCAGTCAGTCGTGACATGCTCGACGACCCGATGCCGCGCATCCGGCTGGATAAAGCCAAATTGATTTTGTCATTTGGCGCTGATTTCCTCGGTACCTGGGTATCGCCGGTGCATTTCGCCGGGCAATACGCGAAATTCCGCACCGCCGCCGACCGTGGTGCGCTGATTCAAGTCGAAAGCAAAATGAGCATGACCGGCGGCAGCGCCGATTTGTGGGTGCCGATCCGGCCGGGTACCGAAGGTGCGTTGGCGCTGGGCCTGGCAAATTACCTGGTAGCGAACGGTGTAAACGCAGCAACATTGTCCGCCGAAGTGCGTGACAAGATTGCCGCCTACGACCTGCAAAAAGTAGCAGGGATTACCGGTATCGCGACGGCCCAAATCGAGCGTATCGGCAAGGCGCTCAAAGCGCGTAGCCCGAGCGTGGTATTGGCTGGTGCATCAGTGGAAGGTCAGGCGCAGGGCTATGAAGCCGTTGCCGCAATCATGCTGTTAAATGTCTTGCTCGGTAACATCGGCACCACGCTTGAGCCCAGCGGCAAATTTCCGTTTCCACAACTCGAAGCCAAAACCGGTGGCACGCGTGACTTGCTCGCCTTCGCGAAAGCCGTGGAGCAAAAGCAACTCGATGTGGTCTTCGTTTACGGCGCCAATCCGGTCTACAGCGCACCAGCCGCGCTCAAGCTCGACGCGTCTCTGAGCAACGTGCCTTTCAAGGTAGTGCTGGCGCAGTTCCCGGACGAAACCGCCATGCAGGCCGATCTGGTGTTGCCGGTGTCGTCCTCTCTGGAAGACTGGGGCACGCATGTCGCTGCGTACCAGGCGGAGCAAAGCCAGATCGCAGTTCAGCAGCCACTGATGCAAAAGCTCTACGGAGATACGCGTGGATTTGGCGATGTCATGGTGAGCTTGCTCGCACTGCGCAATGCTGCGCAATGGGGTGCGTTTGCCGACAGCTACTCTTATATGAAGAACGTGTTCGCCAACATGAAAGCGGGCGTGGGCGCTGCCGCATTGAGCAATGATGAATTCTGGAATAACAGCCTGCAAACCGGCATGGTGAAAGTTGACGCGCCGGTGCGTAAACACACGCTGAAGCCGGTGGTGCCGAATGTCGCAGCGAATGTGCCTGATGTCGCGTTCCCATACTACTTGGTGCCTTCACCGCGGATGGGCTTATACGACGGTCGCCACGCTAATTTGCCATGGTTGCAAGAGTCGCCTGATCAAATTGCCAAAGTGGTGTG
>JANOOV010000028.1:0-17923 GCA_031421535.1 Gammaproteobacteria bacterium | reverse complement strand
CAATACGCCTTGCGCAATCATGCGTTCAAATGTGGCTACGTCAATAAAGTGATAGTGCACGCCGTCTTGTTCACCGGGTCGCGGTTTGCGTGTGGTGTACGACACCGAGACTGCAAGGGCGGTGGTTTTTTCCAGCAGCGCTTTCACCAGGCTGGTTTTACCAGCGCCCGAAGGTGCGGTGACGATGAACAGCGAAGCGGCGAACGAGGGCGTGGTGTTTGGCATGGCGGGTTACTCGATGTTTTGAACCTGTTCGCGCATTTGCTCGATGTTGACTTTTAAGTCTACTGACGCGCGCGTGGTGTCGATGTCGGCCGATTTTGAACCCAGCGTATTCGCTTCGCGATGCAGCTCCTGCATTAAAAAGTCAAGACGGCGCCCGACCGGATCGTTCTGTTTCAGCAAGTGGTCGATCTCGGAGAAATGCGCCAGCAAGCGACCGATCTCTTCGGCCACGTCCATTTTCTGCGCGAGATACACCAGCTCTTGTTCCAGCCGTGCCTGGTCGACCTCTGCGTGCAACTCTTCCAACCGCTTGCGCAGCTTGTCGCGTATACGTTGCGCAATTTCGGGCAGTCGCGTTTGCACCTGCGTGACGATGGCGCGCATCGCGGTGCAGCGTTCAGCGAGGAAGTCGCGCAATTTATCGCCTTCGCGCGCGCGTGTGATTACTAACTCGGCGAGCGTTTCCGACAGCAAGCTCAGCGCGCGCTCCTGAATTTCCTGCGTGTCGGCCTGCGTGACGTTGAGCACCCCCGGCCAGCGCAACACATCCAGCGCGCTCGACGGTGTCGCCTGCGGCATGAGTGCTTGAATGCGCGCGCAGGCTTGAATCAGCCGCTGCGCGAGATCCTCGTTCACCGGAATTTCCGGAGCAATATCCGTATGCGACTGAAAACGCAACGTGCAATCCACCTTGCCGCGATTTAGCTGTTTAGCGACCACGTCACGTACGCGCGCTTCCAGTCCGCGCAATTCTTCCGGCGCACGCAGGCCGACTTCGAGGTAACGATGATTGATGGAGCGGATTTCCCAAGTGAGCACCCCAAATGAGGCTTGCGCCTCACAACGGGCAAATGCGGTCATGCTGCGTATCATGGTGACTCCCGGTGATTTGAGACGGAATAGTAAAGGCATCGTGCACGAACGCCAATCCAATTCCTGGAATTTCAGGCTGATTGAATGCCGATCAGCGGGAAAAAACCGTTATCGAGCCACGCCCTTGGCGGTGCGGATAAATCCGCTCGCGCAGCTATAAACAAAGCTTGGTTGGATGATCTGATCATGGCGTATAGCGTGGATTTAATCGTTAACTGGTTGCCGGGACGCCTAGCTGCCGCGAAGCGTTTTATGCAGTTGCGTGGTCGCATCTCTGCAACCGTTAAGCTTGGCCATTCTTAACTTTTCGGAGGTGCCACATGCCCGCCATGACAAACCAGCAGCGTTTCCTGTCGCTCAGCAGTGTTTGGTTAACCTATCTGCTGCATATGCTCATTATCACCGCGCCCATCGCGGCGTTGATCAATGCCTTGTGTATCCGCGAATACAAGCGCCATTGGTGTGAGCCCGGTGCGCAGCAAAACGACGCTTTGTTGTACGTAACCAGCCACCATCAATGGATGTTGACCACGTTCATCACGGTCTTTTTTATGGCAATGGTGACCATCGGCACCTTGGGTTCCGGATTCGGCTTGTTGGTCGCCGTGGCCGCTGCACTTTGGTGGGTATACCGCGTGATCAAGGGCATCGCGGAACTCATGCATCACCGCGCCCTGCCGTTGGCCGTTGAGTGGAGTTGTGACGCAGGGAAAGCAGTTTAGATCCAGCACGGTGCGCGATAGATGAGCGAGGGGCTTGAAGATCCTCTCGCTCATTCATCTCCGCTGTTGTCAGGCCGTCCAAAGTTCATCTTGGCTCCATTCAAGTATTTTCCGTAGTTCGCCGATCAATAGGCATCATGGTCAGGCTCAGTCGCTGTTTACCGGTTGGTACGCCGCTGGACGCTTACGTTGTTGAGAAAATTCTCGGCGGCGGGGGGTTTGGTATTGTCTATTTGGCGCAGGAGCCGATTACGCACCAGCGGGTAGTAATCAAGGAATACATGCCGCACAAGTTGGCGCGGCGTCTGGCGAACCACGAAGTGACGCCGCTGGATGACGAGCGCAAGGAAATTTACCACCAGGGCCGCAAGCTTTTCATCAACGAAGCCAGTGCGCTGGCAAATCTGAAGCATCCCAACATCGTCGACGTAGTTAATTTTTTTCAAGCCTACGGCACGGTGTACATGGCGATGAAGTATGAATCCGGCACTAACTTGCAGGATTACATCAAGGCCCGTGGCGGCGGGTTGAGTGAAGTATTTTTACGCACGGTTTTTCCGCCGCTGCTGGATGGGTTGAAGGCGATTCACGCACGCGGGTTGCTGCACTTGGATATCAAGCCCGGCAATGTGCATTTACGTCGCGGCGGCCGTCCGTTGCTACTGGATTTTGGTGCGGTACACACCATGAATCTGACGCGCCGTAACCAAACACGCCAAGTCGTGACTTCTGGTTTTTCACCCACCGAGCAATACGATCTGGGCGGCTACGTGGGGCCGTGGACGGACATTTACGCGCTCGGCGCCACGATGCGTGCGTGTATCGAAGGCGGCCCGCCGCCGTCGGCCAACAAACGGTTGGAAAAAGAAACGCTGCGCCCCGCCAGAGAAGCACATAAGAAGCGTTACTCCGCCCCGTTGCTGGAAGCCATCGACTGGGCGATGGAGGTCGATCCGCTGCTGCGGCCGCAAAGTGTCGATGAGTTGCTGCGGCAATTTGCAATCGAGCTGCCTGAGTTGCCGGTTGCCGAACCAAAGGATACGGTGCTGGAAAAATGGGTCAGTCATTTGCCATGGAAGCGTTGACATGAAATACGCAACCGGCAAAGCCAATCGTCTGGGAAATCGCGACAGCAATCAGGATCGCTTCGCTATCATCGAACGTCCGCAGTCTATCTTGCTGGTACTGGCAGACGGCATGGGTGGTCATGAAGGCGGCCTGCTCGCGGCCAATACGTTCGTGGTGAAATTCACCGAGGCATTTCGTAGCGCGCCGTCCCCACTCGCCGACCCCAGCCGATTTCTGCGCGAAGCTTTCATGCTTGCACACCATGCCGTGGTCGATGCAGGCGGAAGTCATGACCCGCCCATCAATCCGCGCACCACTGGGGCGGCATGTGTAGTGCAGAACGGAAAAGTGTGGTGGGCGCACATCGGCGACAGTCGTTTTTATTTGCTGCGCGGCGGTAAAGTGCTGCTGCGCACGCGCGATCATTCGCATGTCGAGGATTTATTGCAGCAGGGAAAAATCACCCAGAAGCGCATGAAAACGCATCCGCAGCGCAATCAGGTGACCCGCTGTATCGGCGGCAATGCTTCGAAAACGCCGGAGCCTACCGGGTGCGAGCCAATCGCACTTGAAGTGCACGATGTGGTGTTGCTGTGTTCCGACGGTTTGTGGGGCAGCGTAAATGACGATGTCATGGCGGTGTTTCTGGCCGAACATAAATCATTAGCGTTGCTGGTCGAGCAGCTTGCCGAGCAAGCCGAGTTGGCCAGTTATCCGAAATGTGACAACGTCAGTGTTGCCGCGTTGCGTTGGCTGGGCTCAGCTCACAAGGCGCGACGGAATGTGCGTACAGCGGCCAAAGAAATCACTGGAGCTGAATCCAAAGCAGACGAAAAACCAGAGGTTGACATTGCTATCGAAGAAATCAACCAGGCATTGCGACGCGCGGAAGAGGGTCTGAAACAGTAGCGTTATAGCAACCCACGCTCGGCAAACGACACGGTATTGTTATCGCCGACCACGATGTGATCAAGTACGCGGATATCAACCAGCGCGAGCGCGTCTTTCAGCCGCTGCGTCAACACTTCATCGGCGCGGCTGGGTTCGGCGACACCCGACGGATGGTTGTGCGCAAGAATCACGGCAGCGGCATTGTGGTGCAACGCGCGCTTGATCACTTCGCGCGGATGTACGCTCGTGCCGTCGATGGTGCCGCGAAACAGTTCTTCAAAATGAATCACGCGATGGCGGTTGTCGAGATACAGGCAGGCGAACACCTCATGGCCGTAATCACGTAACCGGGCGGCGACATAACGGCGTGTGTCGGCAGGATCACGCAGCGTGTCGTCACGCTGAATCCCTTCCCACAAATGGCGGCGCGCCATCTCCAGAACCGCTTGCAGTTGCACGTATTTCGCATCGCCCAACCCATGCGCGGCGCAAAACTCAACACGTGGCGCCTGTAGCAAGGCGCGCAGACTTCCGTAATGCGTGAGCAGGTCGCGCGCGAGATCGACGGCGGTCTTGCCCCGCGTGCCGGTGCGCAGAAATATCGCCAGCAGCTCGGCGTCCGAGAGCGCGGCGGGCCCACGCGCCAACAATTTTTCACGTGGCCGTTCTTGCTCGGGCCAGTCGGTAATCGGCATACGTTCTCCAAATTTATGCGTCGCGAGACGCTTAAGCATCTTTGTGTGCCGCGTCATCATATAGCAAGCCTCGCCGGTTATTGATTACCGGCAGACGACCATGCGCATTGCTTTTGTACGATCCAGGCGTGACACTGGCGCTGAAGTCGGCCAGACAGTCGCCGGAGGGAAGTTTCTTCCGGAGGAAAGTCCGGGCTCCACAGGGCGCGGTGCCAGGTAACGCCTGGGAGGCGTGAGCCTACGGAAAGTGCCACAGAAAATATACCGCCTAAGCAGCGCGCAAGCGCTGCCGGTAAGGGTGAAATGGTGCGGTAAGAGCGCACCGCGATGCTGGCAACAGCGTTGGCAGGGTAAACCCCACCGGGAGCAAGACCAAATAGGGAAGCACAGGTGCGGCCCGCACTGCTTCCGGGTAGGTCGCTCGAGGTGCACGGCGACGTGCATCCCAGATGAATGACTGTCCACGACAGAACCCGGCTTATCGGCCGACTTCACCTTCATTGTTATCCCCGTATCAATTTATAGCCCAACGCGTTGCAAGCCCCTGTGGCAGCTGCAAGTCTGCGGGTATTTTGCACGCGCTATTTCCTTGACAGTAGGTCAAATTGGCACCTATAGTGTATCGAAGTGGGATAAAGTGGGCAGGAATGGGTCAATCTAACCGCCAAGTGCACAGAGGCAACCGTGTTTCGGGGAGCAAGCGTTCTCAGTCTCGACGCGAAAGGTCGCATGGCCATACCGGCCAAGTACCGGCAGCGTCTATTGGATCAGTGCAATGGTCAGCTGGTGGTGACCATGTACCAGGATCCGTGTCTGTTTCTTTACCCATTGCCCGAATGGGAAATTGTCGAGAAGCGGCTCAGCAGCTTGTCGTCGCTGGATGAAACGGCGCAGTCGATACGTCGTTTAATGGTGGGCCATGCGACCGACGTTGAGATGGACAGTCATGGTCGTTTGTTGTTGCCGCCGTTGTTGCGTGAGCTTTCGCAGTTAGAAAAAGATTCTATGCTGATTGGTCAGGGCGAGCGCTTCGAAATCTGGAATGCGCGCACCTGGACTGAACAGCGGCAAGTATGGCGTGATCAAGCAGCGCGGCTGGACAAGACGCAATTGTCCCCCGAACTGCAGGCGCTGAAGTTTTGAGCGGCGCGGCGCACGAATTCACGCATCGTCCGGTGTTGTTGGACGAGGCGCTCGAGGCGCTCCACATCGATTCGGACGGGATCTACGTGGACAGTACCTTTGGGCGAGGTGGACATACAGAAGCGATGTTGCGACAACTCGGGCCGCAGGGCCGGTTATTGTCAATTGATAAAGACCCGGACGCCGTGCGTACGGCGCAGCAGCGTTTTGGGGGCGACCCCCGTTTTGCCATTGAGCGCGGTTCGTTTGCGCGCTTGCAGGACTTTGTGGTGCAACGTGTCTGGTCAGGACAAGTGCGCGGCATATTATTGGATTTAGGTGTTTCATCGCCGCAACTGGAAGACGCGCGGCGTGGTTTTAGTTTTCAAAACGATGGACCGTTGGATATGCGTATGGACCCCGATGCGGGCCTGAGCGTGGCGCAGTGGCTGGCGCGCGCGCAGGAACGCGAGATTGCTGATGTCATCAAGGAATTCGGTGAAGAGCGCTTCGCCCGCCGTATCGCGCGGGCGATTGTCGAGGCGCGCGTGACTGCGCCGATTTTGACCACGCTGCAACTTGCCGAATTAATTTCCGGCGCGGTGCCGCGCCGTGAGCCGGGCAAGCACCCGGCCACGCGCAGTTTTCAAGCGTTGCGAATCTTCATCAATCACGAGCTTGACGATTTAAGCGCGGCACTCACGCAGGCGCTGGAGGTGTTGGCGGCCGGTGGCCGTCTGGTAGCGATCAGTTTTCATTCGCTCGAAGACCGTATCGTTAAACAATTCTTTCGCGACCAGGCGGTGGGCGACAATTTTCCGCGTGGCTTGCCGGTGACGGTGGACCAGATGCGGCCACGATTACGGCTCGTCGGCAAGGCGAGCTATCCGGGTGAGGCAGAAATTAGCGCCAACCCGCGCGCGCGCAGTGCGGTCATGCGTGTGGCAGAGAAACTATGAACGCACGCGCGCTATTAGTCGGAATTTTAAGTATGGCGGTGGTGTTGTCCGCAGTAGGTGTGGTGTACAGCAAACACCAAACCCGACGCCTGTTTGTCGACGTGCAGCGGCTCGAAACCGAGCGTGATCGCATGAATATCGATTGGGGTCGTTTGCAGTTGGAGCAAAGCACACGGACGACGCAAGCGCGCATCGAAAGTATCGCACATGACACTCTGGCGATGCGTATTCCGCCGCAAGACAGCGTGGTGATCGTCGGACGATGAAATTGAGCGGCCACCCCTACCTGTTACGTCGCGTTTTCCTGGCTACCCTGCTGGTGCTGGGAGCCGCATTGTTATTCATGCGTGCGTTGCAGTTACAGGTGCTCAACCAGGACTTTTTGCGTGGGCAGGGCGAAGCGCGCTACGCGCGCACGGTTCCGGTCGCCGCGCACCGCGGCATGCTTCTGGACCGTCACGGCGAACCGTTGGCCGCCAGCACGCCGGTGGATTCGGTGTGGGTCAACCCGCAGGAATTTATCGCGACACCGGCGCAGTTTCGTGAATTATCGCGCTTGCTCGACACCTCTTACGACGCTATCAATAGCGGCATCTATGCGCGTGTCGGCAGCGAGTTTGCGGTTATTAAACGGCAGATCAGCCCGGAATCGGCGCAAGACGTGCTGGCGTTGAAAATCCCCGGCCTTGCACTGCAACGCGAATACCGCCGCTACTATCCGACGGGTGAAGTTGCCGCACACGTACTGGGCTTCACCGACATCGACGACAAAGGTCAGGAAGGTCTGGAACTTGCCTATGAAGACACGCTGCACGGTACGCCCGGCAAGCGCAGGATAATCCGTGACCAGGGTGGTCACGCGGTGGAAGAAGTCGAAAGCGTGCGCGAGCCGGAGCCAGGTCGTGACGTCATCCTGTCCATCGACCGGCGTTTGCAGTACATCGCCTATCGCGAATTGAAGGCGGCGGTGCAACGGCATGGCGCGCGCGCGGGTTCCGCCGTGATGCTGGACGTGCAAACCGGCGAAGTGCTGGCGATGGTGAATCAGCCCGCGTTCAATCCCAACAACCGCGACGAATTACGCGGCGACCCCACCCGTAATCGTGTAGTGACCGATGTGTTTGAGCCGGGCTCCACGCTCAAGCCTTTCACCATTGCCGCCGCGCTCGAAAGCGGAAAGTTTCGTCCTGGCACCATGATCGACACCGCGCCGGGCCTGTTCAAGGTCGGTAACGCCACGGTGCGTGACCTGCACAACTACGGACGCATCGATGTCACCACGGTGTTGCAAAAATCCAGCAACGTCGGCGTAAGCAAAATGGCATTGGAAATACCGGCGGAACAGGTATGGAATGTCTTCACGCGCGCCGGGTTCGGCCAAAAAACCTCAACGATATTTCCCGGCGAAGTCGGCGGTGTGTTAAGGCATTTCCGGCACTGGCATGACGTGGAGCGGGTGACGGCGGCCTACGGCTATGGCGTGTCGGTGACCGCATTACAACTGGTGCGTGCGTACGCGGCGCTGGCTGACGACGGGCGCCTGCGCGCGGTGTCGTTCACGCGCGTTGACGACCGCGCAAAAATTGCCAAGACCGGCGACCCGGTGTTTCGTCCCGAATTGACGGCGCAGTTGCGCCGCATGCTGGAAACCGTCTCGCGGGACGGCGGCACCGGTACCGAAGCGCGCGTGGCCGGGTATCGCGTCGCCGGTAAAACCGGCACGGTGAAAAAAAGTCACGACGGGGGTTATAGCGAGCGTAGTTATCTGGCGGTGTTTGCCGGGTTCGCGCCGGCCAGCAATCCGCGTCTGGCGATGGTGGTGATGATTGATGAGCCGCAAGGTGACGCCTACCACGGGGGTCAGGTTGCGGCGCCGGTGTTTGGCAAAGTAATGTCCGCTGCGCTGCGCCTGTTGAATATCGCGCCGGACGGCGCCTTCACTCCGCCCGCGCAGCTGGTGCTATTGGAGGGTGGGCGATGATGGCTGCGCACTCCGCACAATCCGGCGTCATGCTCAGCGCGCTATTGGCCGACATTGCCGAGCTGCGTGGCGGCGTTGATTGCGCGATTCAACGCATCAGCACCGACAGTCGCGAGGTACGCTCCGGGGATTTATTTTGCGCGTTGAGTGGCGTCAAGGCGCAGGGTCATGACTTCATCACGCAGGCGTTGGCCGCAGGCGCAGCGGCGGTGGTGTGGGACAAGCCGCCCGGCATGGCGAGCCTCGACGCCGCCAGGCTCGCACAGGGCATGCGCCACAGCGTGCCGCTGATTGCAGTGGAAAATTTGCGTGCGCACCTTGGCGTCATCGCAGCGCGTTTTTACGGCGATGCATCGCGCGCGCTCACCGTATACGGCGTCACCGGCACCAACGGTAAAACCTCCTGCACGCATTTCATCGCGCGCGCGTTGCAGGCCGATGCGCCTTGTGGCGTGATCGGAACGTTGGGCAACGGCCTGGTCGATGCGCTGGAACCGACACACCACACCACCCCCGACGCCGTCACCTTGCAGGCATTGTTGGCGCAGCTGCGCAGCGACGGCGCGCGTGCGGTGGCGATGGAAGTGTCATCCCACGGTCTGGACCAAGGGCGCGTCAACGGCGTGCTGTTCAAGTGCGCGGTGTTTACCAATCTGAGCCGCGATCATCTGGACTATCACTCCGATATGGACGCGTATGGCCAAGCCAAGGCACGTTTGTTTTCCATGCCGGGGTTGCAGCATGCGGTAATCAATACTGACGATGCGTTCGGTCGCGGGTTACTAGGTCGCATGCCCACGACAGTGAATGCGGTCAGTTATGGTTTGGTCGGAGAAGCGCGCGCGCCGCACCCGACCGTGTACGCGGAGCGCGTTGAGTTACTCCATGATGGTTTGCGCTTGCGGGTGAATTCACCGTGGGGCGCGGCGGATATCAGCAGTCGTTTGTTGGGGCGCTTCAATGCCAGTAATTTGCTCGCGGCGTTGGGCGCGCTATTGGTTACCGGCATGCCCTTCGCGCATGCCTGCGCGCGCATCCAAAAGCTGACCACAGTGCCGGGACGCATGCAACGCTACGGCGGCGCCGGACAGCCGCTGGCCGTTGTAGACTACGCCCACACGCCGGACGCGTTGCAGCACGTGTTGCAGGCGCTGCGTGAACATTGTCGCGGCAAATTACGTTGTGTGTTCGGTTGCGGCGGCGATCGTGATCGCGGCAAACGTCCGATCATGGGGCGCATCGCCGAGGCTTATGCCGACGAGGTCGTGCTCACCGACGACAATCCGCGCAGCGAAGATCCTGCGGTAATTACGCAGGACATCCTCGCGGGCATGCAGGCGCCGCAACGCGTGCGCGTCACCCATGATCGCGCGACCGCAATCGCCGAGGCCTTGCGCGCCAGTGCGCCCGATGACGTGGTGCTGGTCGCGGGCAAAGGACATGAGACGGTGCAAATTGTCGGTACCCGGCAACTTGCATTCAATGACGGCGCGCAGGTGGCGGCGCTGTTGAACGCGGGCGCACGCTGATGGCCGCGAAAGATATGCAACGGGATACGCCGCTGCTGTCCGACGCGGCGACGGCGATGCAGGGCGTGCTGCACGGCGCTGATCGCCGCTTTACCGGCGCTTCGATGGATTCGCGCAAGACTGCCGCAGATGAATTATTTATCGCGTTGCCCGGCGCCCGCGTCGACGGTCATGACTTTTTAGTGGTGGCGCGCGAACGTGGCGCGGCCGCTGCGCTGGTGGAGCGCAAGATCGACGATCCGCTGGCGCAGATTGTGGTTGCCGATGCACGTCTCGCACTGGGTCGGCTGGCCGCGTGGTGGCGCGCGCGCTATACCTGTCCTGTCATCGGTCTGACCGGCAGTAACGGCAAAACCACCGTAAAGGAATTGCTCGCCGCCATTCTGGAACGCTGCGGTGCGACACTGGCGACGCAAGGTAATTTCAACAACAACATCGGTTTGCCACTCACTTTGCTGCGGTTGCGCAGCAGCCATCGTTACGCGGTCATCGAAATGGGCGCGAACCACGCCGGTGAAATTGCGTACCTGACACGTCTGGTGCAGCCCGATGTGGCCTTGATCAACAACGCCGGGCCCGCGCACCTGGAAGGGTTCGGCAGCGTTGCAGGCGTGGCGCATGCGAAAGGCGAAATTTTTTCCGGCCTGACGGCCAAGGGTATTGCGGTGATCAATGCCGACGACGCCTACGTGTCGGTCTGGGAAAGTCTCGCCGCCGCACACCGCATCGTGCGCTTCGGCCTTGGTCCGGGCGCCGAGGTGAGCGCGCAGTGGGAAGGTGACGCCGCCGGTAGCCGTCTGCATTTGCGCACGCCGACCGGCAGCGCACACGCCACTTTGCATTTGCCGGGGCAGCACAACGTGTTGAACGCACTGGCCGCGACGGCCGCCGCGCTCGCGGTTAATGTCAAGCTGGATGATATCGTGCTGGGGTTGGAGTCCGCGCGCGGCGCGCCGGGGCGTATGCAAACCAAATCCGGGCGCAACAGCGCCTGCATTATCGACGACACCTATAACGCCAATCCCGCGTCGGTGCAGGCGGCGTTGGCGGTGCTTGCCGCCTGTCGCGGGCACCGCATATTGGTGCTGGGCGATCTGGCGGAACTGGGCGACGACACCGTGACCCTGCATCGCAGCATCGGCAGCGCAGCGGCCGCCGCCGGTATCGACGCGCTGTATTCGGTTGGCGCGCTCAGCGTGCACGCCGCCGATGCGTTCAATGGCGAGCACCGGCACTTTGCAACTCAGGAGGACTTAATGGCGAATTTGATTCCACTGCTGGCGCTGGGCACCACGGTGCTGGTCAAGGGTTCGCGCAGCGCGCATATGGAGCGCGTGGTCGGCGCATTGACGGAGGGGACGTAGCGATGCTTTATCACCTGACTCAACTTCTGGTACCAACGTTCACTGCGTTCAATGTGTTTCAGTACCTCACGTTGCGCGCGATCCTCGGTATCTTGACCGCGCTGGTGATTTGTCTGGCGATCGGTCCGGCCATGATCCGTAGATTGACATTTTATAAAATCGGCCAGACGGTACGCACCGACGGCCCGCAAACCCATCTCACCAAGTCCGGCACGCCGACCATGGGCGGCGCGCTGATCCTGGTCGCCGTGAGCATCGCCACCTTGTTGTGGGCAGACTTGACCAATCGTTATGTGTGGATTGTGTTGCTCACCACTCTGGCTTTCGGCGTGATCGGCTGGGTGGACGATTACCGGAAACTCATTAAAAAAGACCCCAAGGGACTCATCGCGCGCTGGAAATATTTCTGGCAATCGGTCTGCGGACTGGCCGCAGCGATTGCGTTGTACGCCGCCGCGCAAGAGCCTGCGGCCACGCAACTGATCGTGCCATTTTTCAAAAGCATCGCCATTGAGCTGGGCATGTTCTACATCATTCTCACCTATCTGGTGATTGTCGGTTCGAGCAACGCAGTGAATTTTACCGATGGGCTGGATGGTCTGGCCATCGTCCCCACGGTGTTGGTGGTGGGTGCCTTGGGCGTATTCGCGTATGTCAGCGGCAACGTTAAATTTGCCGAGTATCTGGCCATCCCGCATATCGCGCACGCGGGTGAAACCGTGGTGTTTTGCGGCGCGTTAGTGGGCGCAGGTCTCGGCTTTTTGTGGTTTAACACTTATCCGGCGATGGTGTTCATGGGCGACGTGGGTGCGCTGGCCTTGGGCGCAGCACTGGGCGTGTTGGCGGTGATCGTGCGCCAGGAGCTGGTGCTGTTCATCATGGGCGGCGTGTTTGTGATGGAAACCGTCTCGGTGATGTTGCAGGTTGCGTCGTTCAAGCTCACCGGCAAACGCATTTTCAAAATGGCGCCGTTGCACCACCACTTTGAATTGAAAGGCTGGCCGGAGCCGCGCGTCATCGTGCGCTTCTGGATCATTACCGTAATTCTGGTGCTGGTCGGATTAGCGACACTGAAGATTCGGTAAACACAACATTTGCGGGAATGTGATAGCTAGCGCTGGGTTTGGCAACCCAGCCTACCAAACTAAAAGATTCGATGCATGAGGCAGGCTTTGGCACAACCCACGACACAGTCCAGTACGCAAGCGCTGCGGACGCTCATTGTCGGTCTCGGCGAAACCGGCTATTCGGTCGCGCGTTTTCTGGCGGGCCGTGGTGTGTCGATTGCGGGCACTGACAGCCGGGCGCAACCGCCCGCGCTTGAGCGGCTGCGTGAGTTCCTGCCGGACGTGGCGTTATTTCTCGGCAGCTTCGATCCTGCCGCGTTCGACGCCGCCGACCAACTGATCGTGTCGCCGGGCGTGTCACTCAACGAACCCGTCATTGTCACGGCGCGCGCACGCGGGGTGCCGGTGCTTGGCGATATCGAATTGTTCGCGCGCCATGTCGATGCGCCGGTGGTTGCGATTACCGGCTCCAACGGCAAGAGCACCGTCACCACGCTGTTCGGCGCAATGGCGAAACACTGCGGCTTCGACGCCCGCGTCGGCGGTAACCTCGGCATCCCGGCGCTGGATTTACTCACTGAGTCGCGACGCCGTGACGATCCGGCAGCGGTAAAGCACCAATCATCGGCGCCGACCTTGTACGTACTGGAGCTGTCGAGTTTCCAGCTCGAATCCACCCACTCATTGCGTACGCGCGCGGCGGTGGTGCTCAACATCAGCGCCGATCACATGGACCGCCATGCCAGCCTGGAAGACTACGCGGCGGCCAAACAGCGCATCTTCGCACGCAGCGAAGTGATGGTGCTCAACGCGGACGACCCGCTGGTGACGGCGATGCTGGAGCCACGCCGCCGCGTGTTGCGTTTCGGGTTGCGTACCCCGGCCGACGAACAGTTTTATGGCATCCGCAACGTGGGTATTTCCACCTGGCTGGCACGCGGCGACACGCACTTGATCGACGTACGCGAGCTGCGCATCGCCGGTCGGCACAATTGGGCCAACGCCCTGGCGGCGCTGGCGCTGGGCGATGCCGCCGGACTGCCCATGAACCTGATGCTGGAAGCGCTCAGTCAGTTCGCCGGTCTGCCCCACCGCATGCAAAAAGTCGGCGAGACTCAGGGCGTGACATTTTATGACGACTCCAAAGGCACCAACGTCGGCGCGACGCTGGCCGCGATCTCCGGTGCGCCTGGGCCGGTGGTACTGATTGCCGGGGGTGAAGGTAAGGGCCAGGACTTTGCATTGCTGCGTGCGGCGTTAAAAAGTAAAGGGCGCGCCGTGGTGCTAATCGGCCGCGATGCACCGGTGATCGAAGCGGCGCTGGCCGGTGTGGTGCCCACGGTCAATGCCGTCGATATGGACGAGGCCGTTGCCCGCGCCCGCGCATTGGCGCAACCGGGCGACTGCGTGTTGTTGTCACCGGCCTGCGCCAGCTTCGACATGTTCCGCAACTACGCGCATCGCGGCGAAATGTTTTGCGCCGCTGTGCAGCAGGTCACGGCATGATCCGGACTCCCGCAATCTCAGCTGTCAACACCGACTTTAAAAACCTGTTGGTGCGCAAGCGTGCCGCCGCGCCCGCCGACTACTGGCTGCTCGGTGCGCTGCTCGCGTTGCTGGCCATCGGCATGGTGCTGGTGTCTTCGGCCTCCATTACCCTGGCCGACCGGAAATACGGCGAGCCGCTGTATTTTCTGTATCGCCACCTCATGTTCACCGCACTTGGCGTGGGCCTGGGGTTGATCGTCGCGTGCATTCCTTTGCAGCGCTGGCAAGCACTGGCACCAGTGTTATTGCTGGTTGCGGGGGCGCTGTTAGTGGCGGTGTTGATTCCCGGCATTGGCCATAGCAGCAACGGCAGCAGCCGCTGGTTGGGTCTTGACAGTCTCAACCTGTTTTTTCAGCCTTCCGAATTGATGAAGCTGTGCATGGTGGTGTTCATGGCGGCATATCTTGCGCGCCATGCGGATGCGGTGCGTACCTCGTTACAAGGGTTTGGCAAACCTTTATTGCTGTTGTTGGTGGTGGCAAGTTTGTTGATGCTGGAACCCGATTTCGGCTCCACCGCCGTGCTTGCCGCCACGGTGCTCGGGTTGCTGTTCCTCGCGGGCATGCGCCTGTGGCCGTTTGCGTTGTTGGCCGGCGTCATCGGTACCGGTCTGGTCACTTTGGCGCTGGCTGCGCCGTATCGTCTGGAACGCCTGACGTCGTTCATGAATCCGTGGGCCGATCCTTTCAATAGCGGCTTTCAATTGACGCAGGCGCTGATCGCTTTCGGGCGCGGCGGCTGGTTTGGCGTCGGTCTGGGCGGCAGCGTGCAGAAGCTGAATTATCTGCCTGAAGCACACACCGACTTTGTGTTCGCGGTGCTGGCCGAAGAAATGGGTTTGCTCGGCAGCGTACTGGTGATCGGCTTGTTCGCGCTGCTGATTGCGCGCGCGTGGCGGGTTGCGGCGCAGGCCGAACGCAGCGGCAACGCCTTCGCCGCCTATCTCGCTTATGGCGTTGCGCTGTGGCTGGGCTTGCAGGCGATGGTCAACATCGGTGTCAACATGGGGGTGTTGCCGACCAAGGGCCTGACCTTGCCATTACTCAGCTACGGCGGCAGCAGCCAGATGATTACCTTGGTTGCGTGTGCGTTACTGCTACGCGTGGACTACGAAATGCGTACCGCACGGCGAGGTCGCGCCCATGACTGACCCGCGTGATTTCACTGCGTCGCCGGAAATGTACGCCCGCCTGCGTGTGATGATCATGGCGGGCGGCACCGGTGGTCACGTGTTCCCGGCGTTGGCGGTCGCGCAACACCTGCGCACGCTGGGCGCGCAGGTCGCGTGGCTGGGTACGCGGCGCGGTCTTGAGTCCGAGGTGGTGCCCAAAGCGGGTTTCGAATTGCACTTTCTGTCCATCGGCGGTTTGCGCGGCAAAGGCGCGCTGACCTTGCTGCTGGCGCCGTTTAAATTATTGTTGGCGGTGTTGCAGGCATTGCTGATCGTCGGCCGCTACCGTCCCAGCGTGGTGTTGGGACTGGGCGGCTTCGTCACCGGGCCGGGCGGTATCGGCGCCTGGTTGTTACGTAAACCGCTGGTGATCCATGAACAGAATGCGCTGCCCGGCATGACCAATCGCTGGTTGTCACGCATTGCCGTGAACGTACTCGAAGCCTTCCCCGGCGCATTCCCGGCAGGTACGCACGCACTGACGACCGGAAATCCATTGCGCGCGGAAATTGTCGCGCTCTTACCCCCACCGCAACGCTTTGCCGAACGTGACGGCAAACTGCGCCTGCTGGTGTTGGGTGGCAGTCTGGGCGCGCAGGCATTGAATGCCGCCGTGCCCGCCGCGCTGGCGTTGTTGCCGGAAGCGGATCGACCCAAGGTGTTGCATCAGGCGGGCAAGCGCCACAGCGAAGAAACACAGCGCTTTTACAAATACGCGCAGACGCAGGGTGACGTGGTCGAGTTCATCGCCGACATGGCGGAAGCCTACGCATGGGCCGACGTGGTGTTGTGCCGCGCCGGAGCACTCACGGTTTCCGAGCTGGCGGCGGCCGGTGTGGCCGCGATTTTGGTGCCCTACCCGCATGCGGTTGACGATCACCAGACGGTCAATGCCGCGTATCTCACCGCCGCGGGCGCGGCCTTACTGGTGCAGCAAACGCAACTGAGCGCCAAACATCTTGCCGAATTACTGCAATCGTTTAGCGCAGGCGGCGTTCCCGCGCGTGCGCGCTTGTTGCGCATGGCGGTTGCCGCGCGCGGTCTGGCGCAACCCAACGCGACTGAACTCGTGGCGCAACACGTGGTGCGCGTCGCACTGCACGGGAAAATATCATGACTGGCGCTGCGACCCAGGCGTTACGTTCCGGTGCGGCGATGCGGCGCATCAAGCGCATTCACTTCGTGGGCATCGGCGGCTCCGGCATGGGCGGCATCGCCGAGGTGTTGCTCAATCTTGGTTATGCGGTGTCAGGTTCCGACTTAAAAACCAACACGGTGACGCAGCGGCTGGTGCAGGCGGGCGCGCAGATCAGCATCGGTCACGCGGCGGAACATGTCACCGGTTCTAATGTGGTGGTGGTGTCGAGCGCCGTGGATGAAAACAATCCCGAAGTCCTCAGCGCACGTGCACAGCGCATACCGGTGGTGCCACGTGCGGAAATGCTGGCGGAATTGATGCGGTTTCGTTACGGCATCGCGGTGGCCGGTACGCATGGCAAAACCACCACCACCAGCCTGGTGGCGAGTTTGCTGGCCGAAGGGGGTCTTGATCCAACCTTCGTCATCGGCGGGCGCTTGAACAGCGCCGGGGCGCATGCACGCCTGGGCGCCGGTCAATATCTGGTCGCCGAAGCGGATGAAAGCGACGCGTCATTTTTGTATTTGCAGCCGGTGCTGGCCGTCGTCACCAACATCGACGCTGATCACATGGAAACTTACGGTGGCGATTTTTCACGCCTGCGCGCGACGTTTCTGGAATTCCTGCATCATCTGCCGTTTTACGGTCTGGCGGTGATGTGTATCGATGACCCGGTGGTGGCTGCCGCGTTGAAGGAAGTCGCACGCCCGGTGTTGACCTATGGCTTGACCGATGCCGCCGATGTGTACGCGACCGATCTGCGGCGCGACCGCATGCGTACCCATTTCAGCGTACATCGAGCGGGCGCTGATCACGCGCTGGCCGTCGAATTGAATCTACCCGGCCGCCATAACGTACTCAACGCACTGGCGGCGATTGCCGTGGCCCACGAAGTGGGCGTCAGCGATTCCGCCATCGTGCGCGGGCTGGCCAATTTCAAAGGCGTCGGACGTCGACTGCAAGAGCAAGGCGAGATTCACGGCAAGCACGGCCGCGCCTTGCTGATCGACGACTACGGCCATCATCCACGCGAAGTCGCGGCGGTGCTGGAAGCGATCCGCAACGCGTTTCCGGATAGGCGCCTGGTGTTGTGTTTTCAGCCGCACCGTTACACGCGCACGCGCGATCTGTTTGAAGACTTCGCCATCACCCTGTCGCAAGTCGATGTGCTGTTGCTGCTGGAAGTGTACGCAGCGGGAGAAACGCCGATCGCCAACGCCGACGGGCGGATGCTGTGCCGGGCGATCCGCGCACGCGGTCATGTCGATCCGATTTTCGTCGAACGTCTCGATGAATTGCCCGCAACGCTACACGACCTGATCCGCGACAACGACGTGGTGTTGACATTAGGTGCGGGTGACATCGGTGCGGCGTCGGCGAAGCTGGTGGGACAACTGACGGGAGCGACGGGATGAAGGCGATGCGTCTTTCTGTGCGTAAAGAAAATCCCCCCTGCCCCCCTTTTTCAAAGGGGGGGAAAAGATGGCATGAGCCAACTTTCCCCCCATTGAAAAAGGGGGGCAGGGGGGATTTGTATTTAGGAGCAAGCCCAAGTTTGCCGAGTCCAAT
>JANOOV010000027.1:0-9514 GCA_031421535.1 Gammaproteobacteria bacterium | reverse complement strand
TGCACTATCTCGACAATCTCGCGACCTTCGTCGACATCGTTGCGAAAGCCGGTTATGAAATTCGCGTCGGCTCGTTGTTACCCGACCTTAACGCGCCGCTAAAAGTTGCTTTGCCCTCCGGTCGCCACATCGTACTCGAACCGATCACGCGCGCCGGGCGGCTGGTCAGTGTCGGCGATTACGAGCCATGTGTGGTATTGCTCAACAACGATCTGTCCACGGGCCGTCCGCCGATTCTGGAAAATCTCGAACAGCCGGTCGTGCCGCCGATGGAGCTGGGCTGGTGGCGACGCTTGAAGTCGGTGCATTTTAATTGCTACCGCGATGTGGCGGCGCAGTTCGCCGCGCTGGTCGATATTGATCCGTGGCTGGTCGACCCGCTGTTTCGTAATTGCGGCGAAATCGATTTCATGAAGCGCGAAGGCGAAGACTGCATGGCGCGCAACACCGACACCTTACTTAAAGCAATCCAGCTTAAATACGACGAATACAAATTAGATCGCAAACCCTTTGTGGTCGTGAAGGCCGACGCGGGCACTTACGGCATGAGCGTAATGATGGTCGAAAGCGCTGACCAAATTTTTGAACTCAACCGCAAACAGCGCACCAAGATGGCGGCGTCGAAAGGCGGGCAGGCGGTGTCGAAGGTCATTGTGCAAGAAGGCGTATATACGTTTGAAACCTGGGACGGCGCGGTGGCGGAACCGGTGGTGTACATGATCGACCATTTCGTCGTCGGTGGATTTTATCGCGTGCATAAAGAGCGCGGCGTCACCGAAAACCTTAACGCGCCCGGCATGCACTTTGAGCCGCTGGCCTTCGCCGAACCGTGCAATGCACCGGACAGCACGCAAGCGCCGGACGCAGGCATCAACCGCTTTTACGCCTATGGCGTGGTGGCGCGCCTGGCCTTGGTCGCGGCGGCGCGCGAGATCGCTGTTTACAAATAATGCGGGACATCGCCCTCGCATTAGTGTGTGTTGCGTTGCTGGGCTTAGGCGCCTGCTCGCGCGGCAACGACACGCTCTACAAAGAATCCGGCTATGCGATGGGTTCGCTGGTGGAGTTCACGGTTTACGGTGTCGATGCGGCCCGCGCCAAAGCCGCCGTCGCCGCCGCGCAAAACGATTTAAATTTTCTGCACGGAAATTTCGACCCCTGGCACCCCGGTTCGCTGGCGCGCATGAATTCGCTGTTTGCACTGGGCGGACGTTTTACTGCGGCCACGTCGGTGTTACCGCTGATCGCCAAGAGCGCCGAGCTGTCGCAGCGCAGCGGCGGCTTGTTCAATCCCGCCATCGGCAATCTGATCCGGCTGTGGGGGTTTCAAAACGACGACCTGCCCAAGGGGCCACCGCCGACACCCGCGCAAATCGCTGCTGTGCTGGCGCAGCAGCCGCGCATGAACGACCTGCGCGTCTATGGCGTAGAAATCGAAAGCAGCAACCCAAATGTGATACTGGACTTCGGCGGCATCGCGCAAGGCTACGCCGCCGACGTGCTGATCGAAGGTTTCAAGCTCGCCGGAATCCGCAATGCCATCGTCAATATCAGCGGCGACGTGCGCGTGATCGGCGCCCACGGCGGGCAACCCTGGCGTATCGGCATCCGTAATCCGCGCGGCGCGGGTGTTTTAGCGTCGCTGCAAATGAACAGCGACGAAAGCGTGGTGACTTCGGGTGATTACGAGCGTTTCTATATGTACGAAGGCAAGCGCTATCACCATATTCTGGACCCACGCAGCGGACTGCCGTCGCAGGGCGCGGTATCCGCCACCGTGATTGACGCGGAAACCACCTTTGCCGATGCCGCCGCCACCGCGTTGATGGTCGCAGGTGTCAAGGACTGGCACGCGGTAGCGAAGGCGATGGGCATCAAGTCCGCCATGCTGGTCGATGCTGACGGGCGCATTTACATGGACCCGGTCACCGCCAAGCGTATTCACTTCGAAATCGATCCGGCACCGCAGGTGGTGCTCAGTGCGCCGCTGTGAGACGCGGCGACTACCTTGTGTTGATCCTCTGTGTGTTGACGTTGCCCGCGCTGTTTGTCCGCTACGGCCTGCCCGGCAGCACCGGCACGCAAGCGCGCATCAACACCGGCAGCACCATCTACGCGCAGGTGCCGCTGAGCCGCGCGCAGGTGTACCGTGTACCCGGCAGGCTGGGCGTCAGCGAAATTGAAGTGCGCGATGGGCAGATCCGTTTCAACAGTTCACCGTGCCAAGGGCAGCAATGCGTGCATTCCGGCTGGGCGAAACGCGGCGGTGAATTTATCGCCTGCGTGCCGAACCGCGTCAGCATCAGCGTGCTGGGGCAGGGGGCGGGTGGAGACTATTATGATTCGATCAACTTTTAGATGCTGACCCTCCCCACCACCCGTACCGACCACCGCATCGCCTGGCTTGCGGCGCTGGCCATCACCATCCATATTATGGAAAGCGCGCTGCCAAGTCCGCTGCCGGGCGTGAAGCCTGGGCTGGCCAACGTGGTGGTGATCGTGGTGCTGTTCCGTTACGGCTGGGCAACAGCGGCATGGGTCAGCGGGTTGCGCGTACTGGCAGGCTCTCTGCTGCTGGGCACATTCTTGTCGCCGACGTTTGTTTTAAGTTTATCCGGCGCGTTGTGCGCATTGCTGGCGCTGGCAGCGACGGCCTGGATGACACGCGCGGCGCCGGGCTGGGCGCCGGGCCCCATCGGCTGCAGCGTGCTGGCGGCATGGGCGCACATGGCGGGTCAATTTTGGGTGGCCTACGCGCTTTTTGTACCGCATGAAGGTTTATTCCACTTGTTACCGATATTATTAACCATGTCCCTGGTGTTCGGCGTCGCAAGCGGCGTCGTCGCCGATGTTGTCATTAAACGTCTGGAAGCTGCATCCACATGAGCACCGTACCACCGGTTTACACTTCGCCGCGAATTTCCGCTGGAGACCGTTTCGGTTTCACGCTGTTTTTGTCGGCGCTGATCAATGTCATCGTGATTTTGGGCGTCACGTTCAATCCGCTCGATGACGACGACAACACGATGGCGCCGACCCTGGAAGTCATTCTGGTGCCCAATCGCTCCGACCGCGCACCCGACGACGCGGATTTTCTCGCGCAATCCAACCAGGAAGGCGGTGGCGAGGCACTCGACAAACGTCGCCCGCAAACCCCCAATCCCGCAATGGTGACCACCGCCGACGACACCAACTCACCGGAATTCATGCCGCAGCTCAAGCCGCAACCGAGGCCCGAAGACATGCAGCGCGAATTGCTCACCGCCGTGCGCTCCGAAGATCTCGCACCGGACAAAAAACCGCAGAGCCCGGAAGTTCCGGAAATAAAAACCCCGACGGCGGCGGAGCTGGTGGCGCGCGGTGAAGAAATCGCACGCCTGAATGCATCGCTGGGGGAGCAGCTGGAAATCAACGCCAAACGCCCCCGCCCCAAATTCCTCACCGGAGCGAATGCCAAGGAATACAAATACGCGTCTTACATGGCGGACTGGGAACGCCGGATCGAAAAAGTCGGCAGCGTGAATTTTCCCGATGAGGCGCGGCGACGCAACTTGTACGGCGATTTACTGCTGGACGTGGCGATCAATCCTGACGGCACCATTGTCGATGTCACCATTCGCCGCTCGTCGGGCCATAAAATACTCGACGACGCCGCGCTGCGCATCGTGCATCTGGCCGCGCCGTTTCAACGGTTTCCGGGGAGTTTTTTGAAAGACTTCAACGTGCTGCACATTACCCGCACCTGGCAGTTTTTGCCCGGCGGCACACTCGATACCAAGTAAGCGCATCGCGCTTGTCACATGCTCAGCGGGTAACCGATATAGTGCAGTGAATCACGCTAAGCGGAACATAAAAGCATGCCTTGTTTGTACCATACGTCGTTACAAATCCTCGCGATAGCGGTGCTATCGCTGCGGTTTGCGCCTCGCCTGGCGCAAAAAGCCATCGCTTTTATTTGTTCCGCTTAGCATGACTCACTACACTAAGCCCATGACTGAATTCACTTCGCTGACTAATCACTTCCTGATCGCCATGCCGGCGTTGGCCGATCCGAATTTTCACCACAGTGTCACCTACATCTGCGAACACAATCCCGATGGTGCGATGGGCATTGTGATCAATCGCCCGCTGGAACTGAAATTCGGCGAAGTGCTGGAGCAGATGAATATTGAAGGCGCGGACCCCGACATTTCCAAAAAGGCGGTGTATTTAGGCGGCCCGGTGCATACCGACCGCGGCTTTGTGATTCACAAACCGATTGGCAAATGGGAGTCCACATTGAAAGTTGCCAGCCGCATTGGCGTGACCACGTCGCGCGACATCGTGGCCGCCGTGGCCGCAGGCAAGGGCCCCAAGCAAGCGCTGATTGCGCTGGGCTACGCCGGATGGGGCGCCGGTCAACTGGAAAAAGAAATGGCCGAAAACGCCTGGCTGAGCGGACCGGCCGACGCCAAAGTCATGTTCGACACGCCGGTGGACAAACGCTGGGAAGTCGCCGCCGCATCGCTGGGCATTGATTTGTCGCGCATGTCGAACGATATCGGGCACGCTTGATTTGCCTTAAACAACATGCCCAATTCTTTTCTAGGCTTTGACTACGGCACCCGGCGCATCGGCGTGGCGGTGGGGCAGGAAATCACCCGCACCGCCACCGGCGTCGTGACCTTGCAAGCTGTCAACAACAAGCCCGATTGGACAGCCATCGCACGCCTGATTGGCGAATGGCAACCCGCCGCGCTGGTGGTGGGCCTGCCGCTCAACATGGACGACAGCGAAAATCCGCGCACCGCGCTCGTGCGACATTTCTGTAACCAGTTAGGCGAACGTTACCAACTGCCGGTACACACGATGGACGAACGTCTGTCGACCATCGAGGCGCAACACATCCTGGCGCAATCGGGCTCCAAGCGTGACCGCGATTCTGATAAACTCGCCGCCCAATTGATCTTGCAAAGTTGGTTGGAGCAGCAGCGCTGATGAACATTGACGTCACGTTGGACCGCATGGCTGCTGAACTGAAAGCATTGCTTGCGCAACGCACGATTCGTGACCCGACGATGGTAGGCATACACACCGGTGGCGTATGGGTCGCGCAGCAATTGCACCGGCGCCTGGAATTCACCCAGCCTCTGGGCGAGCTTGACATTTCTTTTTACCGCGACGATTTCACCCGCATCGGCATCAATCCGCAGGTCAAACCCTCGCGCTTGCCGAACTCGCTCGACGACCAACACATCATTCTGGTCGACGACGTGTTGCACACCGGCCGCACCGTGCGTGCCGCACTCAACGAGATTTTTGACTGGGGTCGCCCGGCCTCGGTGTTGCTGGTGGCGCTGGTGGATCGCGGCGGCCGCGAATTGCCGGTCGAAGCTTGCGTGGTGGGCGAGCGCATGCCGCTCGCCGCACACGAGCATGTCAAGCTCAGCGGCCCCGAGCCACTCAAACTCACGGTATTGGAATCGCCATGACCGCGCGCAATATCCAACTCGATGACAAGGGTCGGCTGCGCCACTTCCTCACCGTTGAAGGTTTAACCCGGCCGCTTCTCACTGAAATTCTCGACACTGCCGAATCGTTTGCCGGGGTCGGTGCGCAGGCGGTAAAAAAAGTCCCGCTGCTGCGCGGCAAAACCATCACCAATTTATTCTTTGAATCCAGCACGCGCACGCGCACCACCTTTGAGCTAGCGGCCAAACGTTTGTCGGCCGACGTGCTCAATATCAACATTTCCACCTCGTCGGCCAGCAAGGGCGAAAGCATGCTGGATATGTTGCGCAACCTGGAGTCGATGCACTGCGACATGTTTGTGGTGCGGCACACCAGCAGCGGCGCGGCGCACTTTATCGCGCGCCACGTGGCGCCGCACATCAGCGTGGTCAACGCCGGCGACGGCTGCCACGCACATCCCACCCAGGCGATGCTCGACATGTTCACCATCCGCCGTCATAAGGGCGAGTTTCACAAGCTGCGCGTCGCGATTGTCGGCGACATTCTGCATTCGCGCGTGGCGCGTTCGCAGATCCACGCCTTGTCACTACTTGGCGCCCATGAGATTCGCGTCATCGGCCCCAAGACCTTGATCCCACGCGACGTCGGCACCTTCGGCGTCCACGTGTTTCACGACCTGCGCGCGGGCCTCGCCGATGTCGATGTGGTGATGATGCTGCGCGTGCAGAAAGAACGCATGCAGGGCGCATTTTTGCCCAGCGCACACGAGTACTACCAACTCTATGGCCTGACCGAAGACAAACTGTCCTGCGCCAAACCCGACGCGATTGTGATGCACCCCGGCCCGATCAATCGCGGCGTGGAAATCGACTCGCGCGTGGCCGACGGCCCGCGCTCGGTGATTCTGGAACAAGTGACCAACGGCATCGCGGTGCGCATGGCGATCATGGCGATGGTGCTGGGGCGCGGCAGCAGCGACAGCGGAGAAAAAGGATGAAACGCATCCACATTCGCGGCGCGCGCGTCATCGACCCCGCTAATCAAATCGACCAGCTCGGCGATGTGTGGATCGCCGATGGCCGTATCGTCGGCGTGTTGCACATGCCGGTGGGATTTGCAGCCGACGACATTATCGACGCGACGGCACTGGTGGTTTGCCCCGGCCTGGTGGACTTGCGTGCGCGTCCGCGCGAGCCGGGCCACGAACACAAAGCCACCCTCGGAAGCGAATGCGCTGCCGCCGTGGCGGGCGGCGTGACCACACTGTGCTGTCCGCCCGACACCGACCCGGTGATCGACAACCCGGCGGTCGCCGATCTGATTCATCACCGCGCCGGGCTTGCGGGCAAGGCGCGGGTCGTGACTTTAGGCGCACTGACGCAGGGCTTGCACGGCACGCAGCTTTCCGAAATGCACGCGCTAAAACAGGCCGGGTGCGTCGGCGTCAGCAACGCGCTCAACGCCATCACCGACACCCAGGTGATGCGCCGCGCCATGGAGTACGCGGCCAGCCTCGATCTGACGGTGTTTTTGCATAGCGAAGATCCGTCGCTTGGCGGCGGCGTGATGCACGAAAGCCCGGTGAGCGCGCGCCTGGGCTTGACCGGCATCCCGGAAACCGCCGAGACCATCGCGGTCGGCCGCGACCTGCTGCTGATTCAGCAAACCGGCGTGCGCGCACACTTCGGCAATTTGTCGACCATGCGCGCGGTGCAAATGGTGGCACGCGTGATCTACGACGGCGTACCGATCAGTGCCGACGTCACCGCGCATCATTTGCACCTCACCGACATGGACGTCGGCGACTTCAATGCCAATTGTCACGTCCGCCCCCCTTTGCGCAGTGCGCGTGATCGCGCCGGGCTGATCACCGGACTGCAACGCGGCACGCTGGCGGCGATCTGCTCCGACCACCAGCCGCACGATGCCGATGCCAAGCTCGCCCCGTTCGCCGAAACCGAACCCGGCATCTCCTCCATCGAAACCCTGCTGCCGTTGAGTCTGCGCGCGGGCGAAGAAGCGGGCATGAAGCTGAGTGATCTCATCGCTCGCGTGACCTGCGGCCCCGCCAGGATTCTTGGCATCGGCGCTGGCACTCTGACGGTCGGCGCCGCCGCCGACGTGTGTATCTTCGATCCGCATGCATTTTGGACGGTGGACGAAACTCAACTCGTGAGCCAGGGGCGCAATACACCGTTTACCGGCTGGGAGTTGCAGGGGCAGGTACGCTACACGCTGGTCGGCGGCAGAATCGTATTTCAAAACTAATTGTCATGACTCAACTACATCGCAACACCATCTTCCTCGACGACGACGCGCGCATCCTCGCACATGCTGCGCATCCCGGTGACCAATATGTGCTGCGCATCCACGCACCGCGCATTGCCGTAAAAGCTCAGCCGGGCAGCTTCGCCCACATCCGTTGCGACGACCTGCTGCCGATGCGTCGGCCACTGTCGATCATGCGCGCGAGTGTCACGGAAGGGTGGGTGGATTTTCTGTACAAAATCGCAGGGGAAGGCACGCGCTTGCTGGCCACACGCAAGGTCGGCGAACGCCTGTCAATCCTTGGCCCCATTGGCGTACCGTTTACACCGCACGCTGAACGCCCCCGCGCATTACTGATCGGCGGCGGCGTCGGTATCCCGCCGATGGTGTTTCTCGCCGAACATCTGCGCGCGCAAAAAAGTTACAAACCGTTCGTCATCATGGGCTCGGAAATACCGTTCCCGTTCACTCCGCGCCCGTCGCAAATCATGGTGCCCGGCATGCCGCCCGGCGTCATCGCCGCCATGCCGCTGATGGAAGACTGGGGCATCGGCAGCCGCCTCGCCAGCCAGCAAAACTATGCCGGATGTTTCGACGGTTACGTCACCGACGTCGCGCGTGCCTGGCTTGCCGAACTGACCCCCGCGCAACGCAACCAAGTGGAAATTTTCGCCTGCGGGCCACACCCGATGCTGGAAGCCGTCGCCAAACTCGCCCGGGAATTTGAGCTGCCGTGTCAGGTCTCGCTGGAAGAATTCATGGCCTGTGCCGTCGGCGGCTGCGCCGGTTGCACGGTAGAAGTCAAAACCCCGCACGGCCCGGCGATGAAACGGGTGTGCGTGGACGGGCCGGTGTTTGATGCAGCAAGTGTGTTTGCGTAAAGAAGGTATACTTTGGGCAGAGATGTAATATTTGAAGGAGAGCAATCATGTCCGCCAAAGCCAAAGTCGCACAAATGACCGTGGACGAACTCAAAGAAATTGTAGGTGCCGCAGTGGAGCAAAAGCTGGTCGATCTTTTTGGTGACCCCGACGCTGGAATAACCATGAAGAAATCCTTGCGCCAACGGCTGACGCGACAGAGAAAAGCCGTCGCCGCAGGTCGTCGCGGAGAAGCATTTGATGATGTCGTCCAACGGCTACGATTAAGCTGATCGTGTATCAGGTACAGATACTGAAGTCCGCAGTACGTGAGTTGGAGCGCCTGGACAAACTCGTGGCCAAACGCGTTGCAGCGCGTATTCAGTGGTTAGCTGGAAATCTTGATCAGGCCAAGCCGATCCCGCTCAAGGGCAACTTAGCGGGTTTATGTAAGCTGCGTGAAGGTGATTACCGCATCATCTACGAACTTGTCCCGAAGGAACGTCTCATCGTGATTCACAGCATTGGGCATCGCCGTGAAATCTACCGGCGACGTTAGCCTTCACCGCTGCGGTTCAATCAACTCCATGCCGTCCAGCGCCGCTTGCAATTTGTCGATGCCGCCGTCCTTGCCGAGCTTGACTAATAGGCGCAGCTCGTTGGGTGCGTCGGCGTGATGCAGGGTGTCTTCGTAGGATATTTCTCCGGCGTCGTGCAGCTGCAGCAGCGCTTGATCAAAAGTCTGCATGCCCAAAGTCGTGGATTTTTTCATCACTTCTTTCAGTTTGTGGAATTCGCCTTTGTGGATGAGCTGTGCGATCAGCGGCGTATTGAGCAAAACTTCCAGTGCCAGGCGGCGGCCTTGGCGATCCGGCGTCGGTACCAGTTGTTGCGCAACCACTGCCTTGAGATTAAGCGACAAATCCAGCAGCAAC
>JANOOV010000026.1:0-3690 GCA_031421535.1 Gammaproteobacteria bacterium | reverse complement strand
GATTTTTGTTATTCCGCAGTTTGCGGAACTGTTTAAGGGATTCGGCGCTGATCTGCCCGCCTTGACTAAAATCGTCGTCAGGATTTCTGATATTTTTGTCGCGTATTGGTGGGCAATATTCGGCGCCATCGGTGGCGCGATCTTCGGATTGATGCAACTTCAACGGCGCTCGAAGGCGTTTAACCATTTCCTGCAACGTTACATGCTCAAGATTCCGGTGATCGGCGGTATCTTGACCAAAGCCACCATCGCCCGTTTTGCCCGCACCTTATCGACCATGTTTGCAGCGGGTATGCCCCTGGTCGAATCGATGACCACGGTTGCGCAAGCATCGGGCAATGTGGTGTACGAAGAAAAAATCATGCGCATGCGCGATGAGGTTTCGACCGGTACACAGTTAAATGTTTCGATGAAAGAAGCCGGACTATTTCCCAATATGGTCGTGCAGATGATTGCCATCGGCGAAGAAGCGGGCTCGGTCGACGCGATGCTTGCAAAGGTCGCCGACTATTACGAAGACGATGTTGACAATGCCGTTGACGGCCTCACCAGCCTGCTGGAACCATTGATCATGGCTTTCCTCGGCGTGCTCATCGGCGGTTTGGTGATCGCAATGTATTTGCCAATTTTCAAAATGGGTTCGGTGGTCGGCGGCGGGTAGTCGTTCCAACGATCCAAAGCCTCGCGCCTCGCCCGCGCAATTCTGCGACGAAAAATCCATGCCCATCACCGAATTCCTCAGCCTCAACCCCACCGCATGGATACTCTGCGCCAGCGTGTTCGGGTTGGTGGTCGGCAGTTTTCTGAACGTCGTCATCTATCGTCTGCCGGTGATGCTGGAACGCGACTGGCGTGCGCAGTGCGCCGAATTTCTCAACACGCCCAACGCATCACCACCGCAAGAAAAATTCAACCTCGCGACGCCGCGCTCCAAATGCCCGCAGTGCAACCACCCGATCCGCGCTTACGAAAATATTCCGGTGCTGAGTTATGTGCTGCTGCGCGGCCGTAGCTCGGCGTGCAGCGCGAAAATTTCGTCGCGTTATCCAATCATTGAACTTGCGACCGGAATTCTGTCGGCCGCTGTGGCGTGGCGCTACGACTATTCCGTCGCAGCGGCTTGCGCGTTACTGCTCAGCTACGCACTCATCACCCTGACCATGATCGACTTCGATCATCAATTGCTGCCCGACAACATCACGCTGCCGTTTCTGTGGCTCGGCCTGTTGCTGAGTGTCTTTGGAATTTTCACCGACATGCAATCGAGCATTATCGGTGCGGTCGCGGGCTACCTCATTCTGTGGACGGTGTACCAGGTCTTTAAATGGGTCACCGGTAAGGAAGGCATGGGCTATGGCGATTTCAAATTGCTCGCGCTGCTCGGCGCATGGCTGGGCTGGCAGGCGTTGCCCGCGATCATCCTGCTGTCATCGCTGGTCGGCGCGGTGGTCGGCATTGCGTTGATTGTGTTCGCGCGCCGCGACCGGCGGATTCCGATTCCGTTCGGCCCCTACCTCGCGGCGGCGGGCTGGATTTATCTGCTGTGGGGAACCCAGCTGAATGCGGCTTACCTGCATTGGTCGGGGATGTAAAACCATCGCGCCGAGGGCCGCGCTCCTACAAAACGTGATTAAATCCTTCCATGCTCATCATCGGCTTAACCGGCGGCATCGGCAGCGGTAAATCCACCGTCGCCGGGCTGTTTCAAAAACTTGGCGCGCCCGTCTACGACGCCGATGTCGAGGCGCGACGCCTGGTTACGCCGGGACAAGCAACGCTACAACAGCTAGCGCGCGCGTTTGGTGAGCAGATACTGCAACACGATGGCACACTCGACCGCGCTAAACTGCGCACCCTCGTTTTCTCTGACCCTGACCAGCGGCGGCGACTGGAAGCCATTCTGCATCCGCCGATCCGCGCGGCGCTGCAAGCGCAGGTCGCGGCAACCGATACTCTGTATTGCATGTTGGTTATCCCGCTGCTGTTCGAAGCGGACCAGCGCGATCTGGTCAACCGCGTGCTGGTCGTGGATGTGCCCGAAGCGCAGCAGATGGCACGCACCATCGCGCGCTCGGGGTTGGATCGCACCACCGTCGAACACATCATGTCTGCGCAGTGGCCTCGCGCGCAGCGGCTGGCACAGGCCGATGATGTGATTGCAAACACCGGCAGTTTCGATGACTTGCGTGCGCAGGTCGAAACATTGCACCACCGCTATTTGAAATAAGCGCCGTTCAAATCCCACTTCGCCACCCATAGCGTTTGCGTCCGGGCCGCAAGTTATAGACAATGACGACTTCCACTTTGAAGCGACTTTCACCGTGAACAACACCATTATTTACGAACAACCGCTCAACGAACGCGTGCGCACCTTTCTGCGACTGGAATACCTGTTCCAGCATTTACATGCATCGCTGGTCGGCCCTTCGGTATGGGAAAGCCGCGTCGCGGTGACGACGCTGATTGAAATGATGGGGGTGTTCGGCCGCACCGAATTGAAATCGGACATTCTCAGGGAACTTGAAAAACAGTCGTCCGCACTGGTGCGCCTGGAAGATGCGCCCAACGTCGATCACGAATTGCTGCACACGCTCATCAACAATCTCGACACGCTCACTGACCGCGTGTACACGATGGAAGGACAAATCGGCGCCGAATTGCGCCAGAGTGAGATGCTTAAAAGCATTATGCAGCGCTCCAGTATTCCCGGCGGCACCTGTGATTTCGACCTGCCCGGTTACCATTACTGGTTGCAACAATCCTCCGACACCCGCCAGCACGACCTGGGGCGCTGGGCCGGAACCCTGGACGCGGTGCGCGCGTCGATCAACCTGATCCTCAAGCTGTTGCGTGAAAGCGCCGGAACTCAACCCGAGATCGCCCCCGGCGGCATCTTGCAAAAAACCTTTGAAACCAATATCGCTTATCAATTGCTGCGGGTGATTGTGCCAGGCGAACTGCCCTATTACGTTGAAGTCAGCGGCAGCAAACATCGTTTCAGCATGCGCTTCATGGAATTCTCCGCCAACGCGCGCGCGCGCCAAACTGACAAAGACGTGCACTTCCGGCTGGCCTGCTGCGTGTTATGAGTCGCATCGTCACTTGCCCGACGTGTGCTGCGAACGTGGAATGGATCGAGCAGAATGCCGCACGCCCCTTCTGCTGCGAGCGCTGCAAGCTCATCGACCTGGGCGCGTGGGCATCGGAGTCGTATCGCGTGGTAGCCGATGAAGATGTAACAACAACTGAACCACCTTCACATCGCACTATCGATTGAAATTACTGCTTACGAGGCGCGGCACAAAAATTCGCGCACCTGGGCATTGATGTCGTCCGCGTTCCAAATAGCACTCACGACTGCAACGCCTTGCGCGCCCTGCTCATAGGCCCGCCCTACCTGTTCGGCATTCATCCCGCCTAGCGCAAACACCGGCACGACGGCCGCTTCCGTCAGCGCGCGCAGCCCATCCCATCCCAACGGCACAGCATCCGGGTGGCTTTGCGTCTGCAATACCGGACTTGCTACCACAAAATCAACGCCGATGGATTGGGCCTGCCGCAATTGGTCGAGACTGTGCACTGATGCGGCCACCCACTGCGCGCGGGGTAGTGGACGTGCATGCCACTCCACCAAGCGTGCGCCGCTTAGATGCACACCGTCAGCGTTCAATTCGGCGGCGATCTGTGGAT
>JANOOV010000025.1:0-2000 GCA_031421535.1 Gammaproteobacteria bacterium | reverse complement strand
CCTAACCAGGATCAATACTCTTTTGATCCTTATACGAAAATTTATATTGTGAGATCACCCGTAAACAGCCATAAACATGGCATGTATATTCAGGATGAATATGCATGGAGCGAGACGCTGTTATTCAATGTTGGCCTGCGTCGAGATCAAGATGCTCTTGGCCAAACACACTATAATCCGCGTTTAGCAGCTATTTATAAAGCAAGCTCACGAACGACCTTAAAGGCGTTGTATGGAACTGCCTATAGGGCGCCTAATGCGTATGAGCGGTTTTATTTTGCTGCAACGGGGCCGTTGAACTCTGAGAAAATAAAAACCCTGGAGGGTGTGATTGAGCATTATTCTTCAGGTGACACACGGCTTTCGTTGTCAGTGTATCGCTACAAAATAGATGATCTTATAGATCTGGATAATGCCAGTGGCTTGTTTTTTACAAATCGTGGTAAAACATCGGCGAATGGGTTAGAGATGGAAGGGGAGCATCATTTTAAAAATGAGGCGCGACTCAAGGCCAGTTATACCTGGCAGCGTGCCAGAGACGTTGAAACAGGCGAAACTTTGGATAATTCACCTAAGCATCTTGCCAAGTTAAATTACACAACACCACTCTTTAATGATGGATTTCAAACAGGCATTGAGCTGCAATACACCGGTGAACGAAAAACCTATCTGGGTGGAGCAGTGGATGGCTTTATGATTGCTAATCTCACCTTGATCAGCACCAAGCTTGTCAGGAATACAGAGATTTATGCCAGCATCTACAATTTGTTGGGAAAAAAATATTCCGACCCGCCATCAAACGAGCATGTTGATGAGCTAGGCAGGCCATTAACAGGCATTAGCCAGGATGGGCGTAATTTCCGTATCGGCCTGGCGTATCGGTTTGGCTCATGAATTTCAGATTGACACAGTAGCGCAAACAAGGATTGTGATTGGACGCGTTTTATCGGTTACTAATACAATCAACTGCCATACTATTTTTTTTTATGGGCGGCTCGTTCGCATCTGAGGTATCGGCACAGGTACAAGAAAACGAACTCAAAGCTGCGTTTATCTATAACTTCATCAGCTTTACCGAGTGGCCAGGAAAAATAGGTGATGCTATTAATATTTGCACGTTGGGTAACGATCCGTTAAATGCATCTCTTGATACGTTGCAAAAAAAATCGGCAAAAGGTGTTGCTATTGTAGTGCATCACTTGCGCATCGAGGACAAAGTGAAAGATTGTCATGTGGTTTTCATCAGCGATTCCGAACGGGTCAATTTTCAGAAAATTATATCCAGTCTGAAATCCATGCCCACCCTTACTGTGACGGACAGTGAGGGTTTGGCTGCACAGGGTGTGATGATTGAGCTAGGTTTGGAGGAGCGGCGCATAGTGTTCAAGATCAATGTCGAAGCTGCAAAACAGGCGCAGTTGATGATTAGCTCAAAATTGCTGCGTTTGGCTAAAGCAGTATATTGAGCATGGAATTGCGCACACTTTTTTCCAGCACCCAATCCATTCGCCACAAACTGATGGTTATTGGTTTGACTACCACTGGATTAGTGATACTTCTGTTTCTGATGGCAAGTGCATTATTGGTTAGAGAGTTTTTCAGCGCAAAGCAGACGATACAGAGCGATCTGTCAGCGCAAGCACAAATGATAGCAGAAAATAGTTCTGCGGCAGTCGTGTTCAATGACCGATCCGGCGCCATGCAAATCCTTTCCGCCTTAAATGCATCGCCTATTATTACCGAAGCAGCCATTTTTTTGCCTGATAAGGAAATATTCGCCCGATTCCGGCAGCAAGCGCCTCAAGAAAAGTTGGACTATCCACCCGATAAACTATTGGCTTATCCTGCTATCGATAAGGCAGATCTCACAGCAAGTCATGACATTGTAGTAGAAGGCAAACATGTTGGCACATTGCGCATTGGCGCAACCTTGCAGCCTGTTTATGATCGCCTGATGGTTTTTGGTTTAACTGTCGTTGTGCTTACAGTGGCTGGGTTAT